>JANOYK010000528.1:0-5821 GCA_031428855.1 Burkholderiales bacterium
GGTGACGTGACGATGAACCAGATGGGCCAGCAGATTTTTGAATTGATGCTCAAGATTGCCTCGGGCGAGAAATCCAAGAGCGAATTGCTCGGCTTGGGTGACCATGAGTTTGTGCCGTGGCAGATTGGCATTACCGGGTGACGCCGGCAGCGCTGACTCTGTGACGCATCTCAATCGCGCATCGCTGGTGCAGTTGCCCGCCGGTGTGCGGCACCCAGCGTATGACATCGATGCCATCTCGACCGGCATCGTCCACCTCGGCCTCGGCAATTTTCACCGCGCCCATCAAGCGGTCTATACCGGCGCGGTGTTGCAGCGCGACCCGCACTGGGGCATTTGCGGTGTGAGCCTCAAATCGCGCGGCGTGGTCGAAGCCCTGCGTGCGCAGGATGGTCTGTACACCGTCGTTACCAAGCACGGCAACGCGGATGGCAGCAGCGCGCAAGCGCGCATCATTGGCAGCGTGCGCGAAGCGCTGTGCGGTGTTGACGACATGGCGCAAGTCATCGCGCGCATGGCCGCGCCGGCCACGCGCATCGTCTCACTCACCATCACCGAAAAAGGCTATTGCCACGATCCGGCCAGTGGCAAGCTCAACGTTGCGCACCCTGATATTGCGCATGATGTGGCACATAACGATGCGCCACGAAGCGCACTGGGAGCCATTCTTCAGGCCCTGCATGCCCGCAAGGCGCTTGCACCAAGGGTTTCAGGCCGGTTGACTATTCTTTCCTGCGACAACCTGCCACACAATGGCCGCACGCTTGAAGGCCTGATGCACCAGCTGGCCGATGCCGTTGATCCCGGGTTCAGCCCGTGGATGCGCGATCACGTCAGCTTCCCCTCGACGATGGTAGACCGCATCGTGCCTGCCACCACCGCACCAGACATCGCCGATACCGAAGCCTTGATTGGCATGCATGATGCCGCGCCAGTGATGACCGAACCCTTCACGCAATGGGTAATCGAAGACCGCTTCGCCGCCGGGCGGCCGGCCTGGGAAGAAGCTGGCGCGCAATTTGTGCAGGATGTCGCACCGTTTGAGTTGATGAAGCTGCGCCTGCTCAACGCCGCGCACTCGGCGATGGCCTATCTCGGCTACCTCGCCGGGCACGAGTTCATCTATCAGGCGAGCGCTGATCCATTGTTTGCCACGATGGTCGAGCGGCTCTGGCGCGAAGTGGTTCCCACACTGCTACCGCTGCCGATGGACGTCGTGCAATACCAGCGCGACCTGATGCAACGCTTTCGCAACACCGCTCTGCCGCACCGCACCTGGCAAATCGCGATGGACGGTTCGCAGAAATTGCCGCAGCGAATACTACATACGGTGCGAGATTGCCTTACTACCAGCGCACCGGCCGACACACTTGCGCTGGTGGTAGCTGGCTGGATGCATTACGTCAGCGGTATCGACGAGCAGGGCCGGGTAATTGATGTACGCGATCCTTTGAGCGATGAACTCGCGCGCATCGCCAGCGCGACGCGCGGCTCACCGGCGGTGCTATGCGAGCGCCTTCTCGGACTGCGAGCCATTTTTGGCGAAGACCTGCCGCAGGCAAAGGTATTCACCAGCAAGATACAAGGCCATCTCGAGTCGCTATTTGCTCGCGGGGTGAGTGCCACACTTGCCAATACCCTTGCCGGTGCCAACCTGTAAATGGCCTCCGGTGCATTCTTAACAGTCCTGCGGCGCAGTCAGGTGAAGCGGTCATACGTCAAATTCGACGTACGTCAATTCTGACCTACGTCCCTCATTGATGCCACGCCGCTCCCTGATCCTGCTCATCCTGCTATTGCTGGTGGCGCTTGCCGCATTCTGGTGGTCACAAGAGTGGCTATCGGTCGAATGGCTTACCACTCACCGTGATGACCTGATCGCGTTTTGCAACGCCAATCTGGCGTTGATGATCGCCGCTTACGCGGGCGTGTTCATTTTGTGTGCGGCGCTGTCGGTGCCGGGTGCGGCGGCGACGCTAACGCTCGCGGGCGGCATGGTGTTTGGCCTCGCGCTCGGGGTGGCGGTGGCGGCGGTGGCGGCGACAATCGGCGCGACTGGTTCATTCCTGATCGCGCGCCATTTGCTGCACGACTGGATGCATGCGCGCTTTACTCGCGCCTTCGCCATCATTGATGCCGGCATCGCGCGCGACGGCGCGTTCTATTTGTTCATGATGCGCCTCGTCATCGTGTTCCCGTTTTTCGTCGTCAACCCGGTGATGGGGCTGACGGATATGCGCCTGCGCACTTTCATGCTTGCCAGCTTGCTGGGCATGATCGCCAACACTTTTGTGTGGGTCAACGCCGGCACCATGCTGGCAAAAATGGATTCGCTCGATGACGTGCTGTCGCTCGAGACCGCGCTCGCGCTGGCCCTGATCGGCATCCTGCCGCTGCTGTTGCGGCACGCGTGGCGGCGTTGGGTGCGGCGCAACAATTAGCGCGTGCAGCGCGATATAATTTGTTCTCAGCGCCGATTTGACGATCAGCTTGCAGGCGCGGGCACCCGGGGTTTCACGGCGTTTTATTCTGAACGCGGATGCCAATAAATATAGCTAAAGCGCGTTCCGCACGAAACACCGCAGACCCGCTTTAGCTCCCAAGCTGACGCGGGTTTTTGTTTTTTGTGCGTGGCCGCGCAATCTGCGGCGCGCGTTTAATGGCGGGATGTGTGATGGCGGTACGACCTTCTCTATTCGAGCAATTGACCCTGCTGCTGTCGCAGCGCATCCTCGTGCTCGATGGTGCGATGGGCACCATGATTCAGCAGCACCGGCTGACTGAGGAACAATATCGCGGCCAAGGCGGTGCGGCAGCGCAAGGCAAGCGGCCTGCCGCAGCGGGTGTCCCCGCGATGTGGGAGCGCTTCCAGCATCACAGCCATGATCTGAAGGGCAACAACGAGCTGCTCACCCTCACCCAGCCGCAGATCATCACAGACATCCACGAGGCCTATCTCGCGGCCGGTGCCGACATTCTCTCGACCAACACCTTCGGCTCGCTGCGCATCGCGCAGGCCGACTACGGCCTGGGTGACCTCGGCTATGAGTTGTCATTCGCCGGTGCCGCGCTCGCCAAGGCGGCATGCGCCAACTATTCGACCCCGGATCGTCCGCGTTTCGTCGCCGGCGCGCTCGGCCCGACCCCCAAGACCGCGTCGATCTCGCCCGATGTCAACGACCCGGGTGCGCGCAATGTCACCTTCGATCAACTGGCCGACGCCTATGCCGAGAGCATCAACGGCCTGCTCGACGGCGGCGCTGATTTGCTGCTGGTCGAAACCATTTTCGATACGCTCAACGCCAAGGCCGCGCTGTTCGCGATTGACGCCGTGTGCGAAGCGCGTGGATTGACACAAGCGCAGCGCCCGCCCTTGATGATCTCGGGCACGGTCACCGACGCCTCCGGCCGGATTCTCTCCGGCCAAACTGTCGAAGCGTTCTGGAACAGCGTGCGCCACGCCAAGCCGCTCACGATTGGTTTGAACTGCGCGCTCGGTGCCTCGATGATGCGCCAGTACATCGACGAGCTGTCGGGCATTTGCGACACCTACATCTGCGTCTACCCCAACGCCGGTCTGCCCAACCCGATGTCCGAGACCGGCTTTGATGAAACGCCGGAGACGACCTGCTGCGCGCTGACCGAATTCGCGCTGGCCGGTTTCACCAACATCGTCGGTGGCTGTTGCGGCACCACGCCCGAACACATTCACGCAGTCGCGCACGGCGTGGCCGGCAAGGCGCCGCGCCGCATTCCCGATGTTCCGAAAGTGATGCGCCTGTCGGGGCTGGAGGCGGTGACGATTGACGAAAATTCATTGTTCGTCAACGTCGGCGAGCGCACCAATGTGACCGGCTCCAAAGCCTTCTCGCGCATGATTTTGAACGGGCAGTACAACGACGCCCTTGCGGTGGCGCGCCAGCAGGTCGAAAACGGCGCGCAGGTGATCGACATCAACATGGACGAAGCGATGCTCGACTCGCAGGCCGCCATGGTGAAATTTTTGAATCTCATCGCCGGCGAGCCCGACATCGCGCGCGTGCCGATCATGCTCGACAGCTCCAAGTGGAGCGTGATCGAAGCCGGTCTCAAATGCGTGCAGGGCAAAGCGGTGGTCAATTCGATCTCGATGAAAGAGGGCGAGACTGAGTTCCGCCGCCAGGCGCGCCTGTGCCTAAGCTACGGCGCAGCAGTGATCGTGATGGCGTTCGACGAAAAAGGCCAGGCCGATACCTACGCGCGCAAAACCGCGATTTGCCAGCGCGCCTACAACATTCTGGTACACGAGGACGGGTTCGATGCGGCCGACATCGTGTTCGACCCGAACATCTTTGCGATTGCCACCGGCATCGAAGAACACAACAATTATGCGGTGGACTTTATCGAGGCGACGCGCTGGATTCGCGCCAACCTGCCGCACGCCAAGGTCAGCGGCGGCGTGTCCAACGTGAGTTTCAGTTTTCGCGGCAACGAGCCGGTGCGCGAGGCGATCCACACCGTGTTCCTGTATCACGCGATCCAGGCCGGCATGAGCATGGGCATCGTCAACGCCGGGCAACTCGGTGTGTACGACGAGATTCCCAAAGAATTGCGCGACCGGGTCGAAGATGTCGTACTCAACCGCAACAACGCCAACAGCGAAGCCACCGAAGCACTGGTGAAATTCGCCGAAAACTACAAGTCGACCGGCAAGGTCAAGGTCGAAGACCTGGCCTGGCGCGCAGAGCCGGTCGGCAAGCGCCTGGCGCATGCGATGGTGCGCGGCATCACCGATTTCATCGTCGCCGATACCGAACAAGCGCGCCAGGACATGCTCACCTCCGGCGGCCGCCCGATCCATGTGATCGAAGGCCCGCTGATGGACGGCATGAACATCGTCGGCGACCTGTTCGGCGCCGGCAAAATGTTTTTGCCGCAGGTGGTCAAAAGCGCGCGTGTGATGAAGCAGGCGGTGGCGCATTTGATTCCGTTCATCGAAGCCGAGAAAGGGGAAGGCGGCGTCAAGGCCAAAGGCCGCATCGTCATGGCCACCGTCAAGGGCGATGTACACGACATCGGCAAGAACATCGTCGGCGTGGTGCTCGGCTGCAACAACTTTGAAGTGATTGATCTCGGCGTGATGGTCAGCGCCCAAAAAATTCTCGACACCGCGCGTGAAGTCAACGCCGACATGATCGGCCTCTCCGGTCTCATCACCCCCTCGCTCGAAGAAATGGCGCACGTCGCCAAAGAGATGGAACGCCAGGGCTTCACGGTGCCGCTGCTGATTGGCGGTGCCACCACCTCGCGGGTTCACACCGCAGTCAAGATCGCACCCCATTACGCGCAGCCGGTGATTTATGTGCCGGACGCCTCGCGCGCGGTCGGGGTCGCCTCCAACCTGGTGTCGGAGGATCAGCGCGCCGGTTACGTGGCTGGTGTCGCAGTTGAGTACGAGCGCGTGCGTGCGCAGCACGCCGGCAAAAAAGGCCCGGAGATGATTTCGCTGGCTGCGGCGCGCGCCAACAAAACACCGCTGGACTGGAGCGTGTACACCCCGCCACGCCCCAAATTCATCGGCCGGAAATTGTTTAAAAACTTCGACTTGGCCGAACTCGCGCAATTCATCGACTGGGGCCCCTTGTTTCAGGTATGGGACCTGGCCGGGTCGTTCCCCGCACTGCTGCAAGACCAGGTCGTCGGCGAAGCCGCGCGCCACGTGCAAAGCGACGGCCAGGCCTTGCTCAAAAAACTCATCGACGGCCGCTGGCTCACCGCGCACGGCGTCGTCACGTTGCTGCCGGCCAACAGCGTCAACGACGACGACATCGAAATTTATGCC
>JANOYK010000529.1:0-3256 GCA_031428855.1 Burkholderiales bacterium
CGCCTGGCAGGGGAGCAGCAGGCGCGGGGGAGGGGGGGGAAGCGCTGGTGTTCATGGCGGTCGCCGCACCGGTCAGTGCAATGCAGTCTAATGAAGCTGCGGCAGCACCAGCGGCTCGGCCGGTGCGCGCCAGTGCCGCCCGCCCAGCGCGAGCCGCGCGTGGCGCAGCGCCAGCAGATTGACCAGGCGCGCCACCAGTTCGGGAAAATCGACCGGCTGCGACAGAAAATCGGTGGCACCGGCGCGCAGCGCATCGCCGCGCACAAAGCCCGCCTCCGGCTGGTGCATCAACACCAGCGGCACATCCTGGCCGCGCGGCAGGGTGCGGTAGCGGCGGATGAATTCGATGCCATCGGTGGCACGCATCAGATGCGCCACCAGCACCAGATCAGGGTCGTTGCCGGCGCACCAGTCGAGCGCTGCGGCCGGGTGGTCAAAGCTGACGACGGTTGCCAGCCGGCACTGGCCGATGGTGTTTTCCAACCAAGCGGTCTCGACCGGATTGCCGCTGACGATGAGGATCTGCATGATGGTGCTCCGGTGCGGGAAGGGGGTGACAGCTTCCTTTACGGCGGGGCTGGTCAATACTTGAGCGCCGCTCTGGCGCAGCAGACCGGCCGGCCGCTGGGCGGAAACAGCCGCGTTTTTGCGCCATTGCTCGCCCGATGGAGCAGCGCAGTCCTGACCTAAGCTGTGCAGGTCAATCGCATTTCTTCCGGAGAACTCCCCATGCCCGCAGTCGCAGTTCTTGGCCGCACCGGCAATGCCAGCGACGTCGCGCGTGACGTGATCCGGCAGCTGGCGGCACGGCGCATGCCGCCCACCCCCGACAACTACAGCATGCTGTACGCCGAAATCTCGGGCAATGAAGCGTTGACGCCGGGCGAGATGGCGCTCAAGCGCTTTGCACCGAACTGACGCATGGACCGGCCACGGCAGCGCTGGCGCGCACCATGCTGGCTGCGCTCAACAAGAAAAGCTGGAGCGAAGTGGACACCGGTCTGAGCAGCGCCGCCAGGCTGTTGAACACCCCTCCCTTGATCTGGTCTGACCTGCTGCGCAATCTGGTGCGCCAGTGGGACACACGCCAGACCGATCTGTCGACGGCGCAGAAACATACTGCGCTGGAGCAGGCGCTGTCCGGCGCCAGCGCTGACAACGGCAAATTGCATCAGCGTGTGTCCAGTCTGGTCAAGACCTGGGCCGGGCTGACGCCGCTGCACCCGTCTGGTTCGCCCGGTGCGGCGGCCAGCGCAGTGGCTGCGCTGGCACCGGCCAAGACGGATCTGGCCGCCGCCGCCGCGCTGCGCACACTGCTGGCGCAAACACTCGAACTGGCGGTAGGGGCGCGTCTGGGATACACCCCCGATCTGGCAGCGCACGCAGCCCGTATTGCACTGGCCTGCCGCGAAGCGGGCAGCGTCAAGGACATCAACCGTTTGACGCAGGACCTCAAGCAGTTCTGGATCCGGCTTGAATTGCGCGGTGAAACCGTGGACCAGACCATGCACGCGTTGACCGCGCTGCTGCGTCTGCTCATTGGCAACGCCGCCGAACTGGCCGGTGAGGATGCCTGGATGAAAGCCCGGATGGAACGCGCCCAGAGCCTGCTGGCCGATCCAGTGGACCTGCGCGGCCTGCGCGAGGCCGAAAAAGGTTTTCGTCAAGTGGCGGTGCGCCAGGGGGCGATCCGCCACAGTCTGGATGAGGCCAAGGCGGCATTCAAGAGCATGGTCGGCCTGTTCATCGACCGGATCGGCGCGATGACCGACATGACCGGCGATTTTCAGGCCAAGGTTGGCCGCTACGCCGGCCAGATCGAAAGCGCGGACGACATCGCGCAACTCTCTGCGGTGCTGGCTGATTTGTTGTCGGACACGCGCGGGGTGCAAGCCAGCATGCAGCGCACCCGCGACGAGCTTGAACGCAGCCGCCTCGAAGCGCAGCAGCGCGAGGAGCATGTGCGCCATCTGGAGCGCGAGCTCGAAGCGGCGGCCAATCTGGTCAAGGTCGATCCGCTGACCAGTGTGCTGAACCGGCGCGGTCTCAATGACGCCTATGCGGTCGAAGAGGCGCGCGCCGTGCGCACCGCTGCGCCGCTGTGCGTGGCGCTGCTCGACATCGACAATTTCAAGCATCTGAACGACAAGCTCGGCCATCAGGCCGGTGACGGCGCGCTGCAGCATCTGGCCGCCATCATGCGTGAGACGGTGCGGCCATCCGACGTGGTGTCGCGCTATGGCGGCGAGGAGTTTGTGCTGTTGCTGCCGCAGACACCGATAGACGAAGCCGAAAAGGTGATGCAGCGGGTGCAGCGCGAGCTCACGCGGCGGCTGTTCCTGCACAACAACGAGCGGGTGCTCATCACGTTCAGCGCCGGTGTCGCGCTGGGCCGGCCGGGCGAGAACCGTGACGAGCACATCAGCCGCGCTGACGCTGCCATGTACCAGGCCAAAACCAGCGGCAAAAACCGGGTGTGCTGTGCGGCGTAGGGCCGCGCCTACTCAGTCAGGCCGTGCTTGATCGCGTAGTGGGTGATCTCGGCGTTGTTCTTGAGCGCCATTTTTTCGAGCAGGCGGGCGCGGTAGACGCTGACCGTTTTGGGGCTTAACGACAGAATTTCAGCGATCTGCGAGAGCTGTTTGCCCGATGCAATCAGGCGCATGGTCTGAAACTCGCGGTCTGACAGCAGTTCATGCGGCTCTTGATCGTGGTCATGGGCCAGGTGGGTCGCGAGCATTTCGGCGACGCTGGGGGTGATGAAGCGGCGTCCGCGCGCGACCGTCAAGATCGCCTCGACCAGACGCTCGGGCGCGCTGTCTTTGGTCAGATAACCGGCCGCGCCGGCCTTGAGCGCGCGCAAGGCGTACTGGTCTTCCGGATACATCGACAGAATCAACACTGCCATCTTGGGCCAGGTTTCGCGCACGATCTTGAGAACGTCGATGCCATGCTTGCCGGGCAGGCCGATGTCGAGCAGCAGGACATCGTAGGGGTCTTTGCGCAGCAGGTGCATCAGCTCGCCGTAATCTCCGGCCTCGCCGCAAATGCGGATGCCGGGTTCGCCGCCAGCAATCAGGTGCATGCCCTTGCGCACGACCGCGTGGTCGTCAACGATCAGCACCCGGATCATGTGGGCTCCCGCAGGGTGGCGGGCGCGCTGTCGCGGCGCGGCACCGACACCATCAGGGTGGTGCCGGCCCCCGCGCTGCCGCTGATGTCGAGCCAGCCGCCCAGGGCGCGCACCCGCTCCAGC
>JANOYK010000530.1:0-4018 GCA_031428855.1 Burkholderiales bacterium
CCCGACCGCGAGTCTCTACAACAACCGCACCCAACTGCTCGCCGCGATTGAATTTGCCTGCATCGACATCATCGGCAAGGCGCTCGATGTGCCGGCCTATCAATTGTTCGGTGGCAAGCTGCGCGATGAAGTGCGGTTTGCCAGCTATCTGTTTTTTCGTTATGCCAATGCCGATGGCAGCGATGAGGTGCGCACCATCGAACAACTGGTGGACCACGCGCGCGCTCTTAAGGCGCAGCATGGCTTCGTCAACCACAAGCTCAAGGGCGGTGTGTTCGCGCCCAAATACGAACTCGAATGCTATCGCGCCCTCGCCGCAAGCCTGCCGGGCGACACCTTCCGCTACGACCCCAACTGCGCGCTGCCGCTCGAAGATGCAGTGCGTTTCGGTCATGCCATCAAAGACCTCGACAACGATTATTTTGAAGACCCGACCTGGGGCATGAACGGCATCCGCCAGGTGCGCGAACGCACCGGCCTGCGCACCGCCACCAACACGGTGGTGGTCAACTTCGAGCAGCTTGCCGCCAATATCCGCGACCACGCCGTCGATGTGATCCTGCTCGACACCACCTTCTGGGGTGGCATCCGTCCCTGCATCAAGGCGGCGGCGGTGTGCGAGACGATGCAGATTGGCGTCGCGGTGCATTCGTCGGGCGAACTCGGCATTCAGTTGGCCACCATGCTGCATCTCGGTGCCGTGCTGCCCAATCTGAGTTACAGCGCTGATGCGCACTACCACCAGCTCACTGACGACATCATCGTGGGCGGCAAGATGAGTTACAAAAACGGGGCGATCAAGGTGCCCGATGGCCCGGGCCTGGGCGTCACGCTGGACCGCGACAAACTAGGGCACTATGCTGAGTTGTACAAAACGCTCGGCGGCTACTCCTACGATCAAGACCCAGGGCGGCCCGGCTGGGCACCGCTCACACCCAACACCGATTGGGCCGACCACCGCGAGGCACGCAGCCCCGCCATGAATTGAAGTACTGCACCGGCCCATGCAACCGTGTCAACCACGTTAACCGCATCAACCTCGCTTCACCCACCAAGGAGACACAACATGAAACTGATGAGCACCTTAGGATTGATCGCCGCCGCCGTATTGGCCACGACGGCGCTGACCGCCGGTAACGCCCTCGCCCAGCAGAAACTCAAATGGGCCCACGTGTACGAAACCTCGGAGCCGTATCACACCCACTCGGTGTGGGCCGCTGAGGAGATCAAAAAGCGCACCAACGGCAAGTTCGACATCACGGTACACCCGGCCTCGTCGCTCGGCAAAGAGACCGACATCAACCAGGGCATGGCGCTCGGCACCATCGACATGATTATCAGCGGCCCGTCGTTCGCGGCGCGCAGCTATCCGCGTCTCGGCATTGCCTATTACCCCTTTATCTTCCGTGACGCCGACCACCTGCTGGCCTACAGCAAGAGCCCGGTGTTCAATGAAATGATCGAAGGCTTCCGCGCCAAAACCGGCATCCAGATTCTGGCCTACACCTACTACGGCGCGCGCCACACCACGGCGCAAAAGCCGTTCACCGATTGTGCCGGCATGAAGGGTCTGAAGATCCGTGTGCCCGATGTGCCGGCCTACACCGCCACGCCACGCGCCTGCGGTGCCAACCCGACGCCGATTGCCTTTGCCGAGGTCTACCTCGCCCTGCAAAACGGCACGGTCGAAGCGCAGGAGAACCCGCTCACCACGATTGAAGCGAAGAAGTTCTACGAAGTGCAAAAGGCCATCATGCTGACCGGCCACATTGTTGACGGCCTCACCACGCAAGTGGCCCCGCATATCTGGAGCAAGCTGACTGACGCCGAGAAAAAAATCTTCTCCGACGTGGCGCTCGAAGCCGCAGCGCGCGCGACTGACCAGATCAAAAAGCGTGAAGCCGAGCTGGTCGATGAGTTCAAGAAGAAAGGCCTCAACGTCGTCACCGTCAACCGCAAGAGCTTCTCTGATGCGGTCCTCAAAACAGCCACGGTCGAATCGATGGGCTTCGACAAAAAAGACTACGACCGCATCGTCTCCGTCAAGTAAACATCCGATCAACCGGCGAGTGGGAAATAGGGCGGCATCATGGATAGCGCGGAAGAAAAAATCGTCGGCGACGATGGCGAGTTTCATGTCAAGGATGATGCGGTAGACCTGTCACACACCATGCCCGAGGCCTGGATCGCCCTCGGGTTTTTCTGGGCGCTCGGGGTGACAGTGTTCTACCAATTCTTCACGCGCTATGTGATGAACGATTCGGCCGCCTGGACCGAAGAGATCGCACGCTATCTGCTGATCGCCACCGTGTTTACCGGCGCCTCCATCGGTGTCGCCAAGAACAATCACATTCAGGTCGATTTTTTCTTTCGCTACTTTCCAAAGAAGTTCGGCCATGCGGTGGCACTGCTGGTCGATCTGCTGCGCATCGCCTTCTTCGGCGCGGCGGTGGTCTACACCGGTCTGATGATGGAGCGCATGATCAACCTCAAGATGACCGTGATCGATTTTCCGGTCAACATTGTTTACGGCGTATGCCTGTTCGGTTTTGCCACCATGTGCATACGTTCCGCCCTGGTGATGCGCATTCACGTCAAGCGCGGCTACACCGTGTTGCAACAGCCGGAATCAACCATGGAGGATCGCTGAGCCTCCGTGCCGCAGCGCTGACACAACGTTATGCTCAAAATCATTTTTCTGGTCTTCATGAGCGGCGGCCTGCCAGTGGCGGTTGCCATGGCCGGTGCGTCGCTGGTCTACATTCTCTGGACTGGCGTGACGCCGCCGTTCGCGGTGTTCCACCGCATGATTAGCGGTATCGACAGCTTTCCGCTGCTGGCGGTGCCGTTCTTCATCCTGGCCGGCAATTTGATGAACAATGCCGGCATCACCACCCGCATCTATAACTTCGCGCTCGCTTTAGTGGGCTGGCTCAAGGGCGGCTTGGGTCACGTCAATGTGGTGGGCTCGGTCATCTTTGCGGGCATGAGCGGCACCGCGATTGCCGATGCCGCGGGCCTGGGCACGATCGAGATCAAGGCGATGGTCGAGCATGGCTACGACAAGGAGTTTGCCGTCGGCGTGACCGCTGCATCGGCCACACTGGGACCGATCATTCCGCCCTCGCTGCCGTTTGTGATTTACGCGATGATGGCCAACGTCTCGGTCGGCGCGCTGTTCATGGCCGGCATTTTGCCGGGCCTGCTGATGGCGTTTTTGATGATGGTCACGGTGGCCTACTTCGCCCACAAAAACGGCTGGGGCGGTGATGTCAAGTTTCACGGCGGGCGCTTCGGCAAGGCGATTGCCGAGACCTTCGTGGTGGCCGGCTGGCCGCTGTTGATGTGGGCGTTGACGGTGTGGATGGAACTGCCGCCGCGCCCGACCGTCATCACCGGGCTGGTGGCGCTGTTCATCGCCGACAAGCTGTTCAAGTTTCAAGCGGTGCTGCCGATCATGACGCCGGTGCTGCTGATTGGCGGAATGAGCACTGGTATTTTCACCCCCACCGAAGGCGCGATTGCCGCTTGTGTGTGGGCGATTCTGCTCGGCTTCTTCTGGTATCGCACCCTCAACATCCGCATGTTCGTCAAGGTCTGCCTCGACACCGTCGAGACCACCAGCACGGTGCTGTTCATCGTCGCCGCCGCCAGCATCTTCGGCTGGATGCTCACCGCCACCGGCGTGACCAGCGCGATCTCGGCCTGGGTGCTGGCCTTCACCAAAGAGCCGTGGGTGTTCCTGCTGCTGGCGAACGCGCTGATGCTGTTCGTCGGCTGCTTCCTCGAACCCACGGCCGCCATCACGATTCTGGTGCCGCTGCTGGTGCCGATCTGTCAGCAGCTTGGCATCGACCTGGTTCACTTTGGCCTGGTGATGGTGCTCAACCTGATGATCGGCCTGTTGCATCCGCCGATGGGCTTGGTGCTGTTCGTGCTCGCTCGCGTGGCCATGCTCTCGGTCGAGCGCACCACGATTGCGATTCTGCCGTGGCTGGTGCCGCTGCTCGGCAGCCTG
>JANOYK010000531.1:0-6718 GCA_031428855.1 Burkholderiales bacterium
GGGCAACTGAGGGCAACCGGGAGCGGCAGAGTGCGGCGCACCGCAACGGCGCGCGACGGGCCGCCCGGCTACTGCGCAGTCCAGCCGCCATCCATCACATAGGCCGCGCCGCGGATCACGCGACCGGCCGGGCTGCACAAAAACACCGCCAGCGCGGCGAGGTCTTCAGGCGTGACGAACTCATGGTCGGGCTGCTTCTCCGACACCAGCGCGGTTTTGGCTTGCGCATCGCTCTGGCCGGATGCCGCTGCGCGCGCGTCAATCTGCTTTTGCACCAGCGCTGTCAATACCCAGCCCGGGCAGATCGCGTTGCAGGTGACGCCGGTGTTGGCGGTTTCGAGCGCCACCGTTTTGGTCAGACCAATCAAGCCATGCTTGGCCGCGACATAAGCCGATTTTTGCGCTGAGGCGACCAGGCCATGTGCCGATGAGATGTTGATGATGCGGCCCCAGCCTTTTGCTTTCATCAGCGGCAAGGCGTGTTTGATGGTGTGAAAGCTCGACGACAAATTGATCGCAATCACCGCGTCCCAGCGATCATCCGGGAACGATTCGATCGGGGCGACATGCTGGATGCCGGCGTTGTTGACCAGGATGTCGACTGCGCCGAAGCGCTTGGCTGCTGCTGCAATCAGCGCTTCGATCTCACGCGGTTTGGTCATGTCGGCACCGTGGTAATCGACCGCCACGCCGGCGGCGGCGATGTCTTTTTTCACGGCGTCGATCTGCTGCGCATCACCGAAGCCGTTGAGCATGATGTTCGCGCCTTGCGCGGCGAGTGCGCGCGCGATGCCGAGGCCGATGCCCGAGGTGGAGCCAGTGATGAGGGCGGTTTTTCCGTTGAGCATGATGGGTCCTTGAAAGATAGATGAAATGCGCGTGGCCGGAGTTACCCGGGATGAATCTGAGGTTAGCCGCTATTGCGCAAGCCGGCGGCGATACCGTTGATCGAGAGATGAATGCCGCGCTTGATGCGCTCGTCCACGCGTTCGCTCGCGGTGCCCGAGCGGTGCCGCCGGATCAACTCCACCTGCAAATGGTTGAGCGGGTCGAGATAGGCAAAGCGGTTTTTGATCGAGCGCGCCAGCAAAGGATTGTTGGCCAGAAAGCTGCGCTGACCCGAGATCGCGAACAGCGCATCGCGGGTGGCTTCCCACTCGGCGCGGATGCGCGCAAAAATCGCGCGTGCGCGTTTTTTGTCGTTGACCAGTTCGGCGTAACGCGCCGCCACCGTGAGGTCGGACTTGGCCAGCACCATGTCCATGTTCGAGAGCGCAGTTTGCAAAAACGGCGAGGCTTTGTAGAATTTTTTCAGACGCGCCAGACCGGCTGCACCGTGTTGCGCGCGGTAAGCGGCGACGGCAGAGCCAAACCCATACCAGCCCGGCAGCATCAGGCGGCACTGCGCCCACGAAAACACCCAGGGGATGGCGCGCAAGTCTTCGATGCGGCGGCCCGGTTTGCGCGAGGCCGGGCGGCTGCCGAAGTTGAGTTCCGCAATTTCCGAGATCGGTGTCGATTCGAAAAAATAATCAGTGAAGCCGGGCGTCTCGTACACCAGTGCGCGGTAAGTGCGCTGCGCGGCGCGCGAGAGTTCGTGCATGGCGGCGAGAAAGACGGGGGTGTCGGCAGTGGGGGGCGGGTTGTTTGCCGCACGTTGCGCCGCACGCTGCCTCGCACTCCGCCCCGCATCGTTTGCATTGCGTGTTACCGCACCCTCTGGGTTGCCATGCAATAGCGACGCCTCCAGCGTCGCCGCCAGCAGGGTCTCCAGATTGCGCCTGCCGTTGTGCGGATTGGCATATTTGCTGGCGATGATTTCGCCTTGCTCGGTCATGCGGATCTGGCCGTTCACACTGCCGGCTGGTTGCGCCAAGATGGCGTCATAGCTCGGCCCGCCACCGCGCCCGACGCTGCCGCCGCGGCCATGAAACAGGCGCAGCGTCACGTCTGCTTCACGGAAGGTTTCCACCAGCGCAATCTCGGCCTGATACAGCGACCAGATCGAGGTGAAAAAGCCGCCGTCCTTATTGCTGTCGGAGTAGCCCAGCATCACTTCCTGGGTGTTGCCGAGGTGGCGTGTGACGGCGTGCCCCACCGGGTTGGTGAACCAGTCGCGCATGATGACGGGCGCGGCTTCGAGGTCGGCAATCGATTCAAACAGCGGCACCACATTGAGGGCCGAGCGGCGCTGCACCGGATCGTACAGACCGGTCTCTTTGGCCAGCACCAGCACTTCGAGCAGGTCCGACACCGCTTCGCCGTGCGAGATGATGTGGTTCGGCGCGGCCTCGCGGCCAAAGCGCGCATGCGCGCGCGCGGCTTGGGTGAACACCGCCAGCTCTTTGACGGTCTCATCCGAATAGCGCGCGAACGGTGAGCCGAGCAGACGCGGGTTGGTCAGTTCAGCAGTGAGCAGAGTGCGCTTGGCTGTCTCGTCGAGGCTGGCATAGTCCGCTTCGACTCCCGCCGCGCTGAGCAACTCGGCGGCGACACGCTGCAACACATCCGAGCTTTGGCGCAAATCGACCGGGGCCAGATGAAAACGGAACACCTGCGCCGCACGCAGCAGCGGTGCCAGACGCGTGCGCGTCAACAGCGCCGAGCCGTGTGTGACGAGCGAATCGTCGATAGTGGCCAGCTCGCGTGCAAATTCGTCCGCATCCGCATAAGCCGGCGCTTCGCCGATTTCATGCCGTGCCACCTCAAAGCCGCACAACGCGCGCGCCGTGGCGGCGAGGCGTGCGTATACACCCGAGAGCGCACGCCGGTAGGGTTCATCCTGGCGGTGGGCTGATTGGTCGGGCGAGGCATCGGCCAGGCGCGCGAGTGCGGGGCTGACCTTGACCAGCAAGCTCGCGAGTGCGAGTTCAGCACCGAGCGCATGCACCTGTTCGAGGTAGTGCGAGAACACCAGCGCCGATTGACGCTGCAGCGCGCGTTGCAGCGTGGTGGCATCGACATTGGGGTTGCCGTCACGGTCGCCGCCGATCCAGGTGGCGATGCGGAAAAACGGCGGCAGCGTGATCGGCGTGCCGGGGTAGCGCGCCGCGAGTTCGCGCGCGGTGTGCTCGTACAGGCGCGGCAGTTCTTCGAGAAAGGTATAGCGGAAGAACGACAGGCCGTTCTCGATTTCGTCGGCGACGGTGAGACGCGCCGGGCGCAGCATGCGCGTCTGCCAGATCGCCAGCACGCGCGCTTCGAGGCGCACATCAATTTCGCTGCGCTCATGCGGGGTCAGGCCGCTCTGGTCGCGCGCCGCCATCAACTGCGCGATGTCAAGCTCGGCATCGAGAATGCTTTTGCGCTGCACTTCAGTCGGGTGCGCGGTGAGCACCGGCTCCAGCGTGGCGTGCGCAAAAAATGCCGCCACTTGCGCCGGCGGCACGCGCGCTGCCGCGAGGCGGTCGAGCGTATGCGCGAGCGTGCCGGCCTTGGGCGCGGAGCCGGCCATCAAATGGGCGCGGATGCGGCGGCTGTGATGCTGGTCTTCGGCGATGTTGGCCAGATGCGAGAAGTAGGAAAACGCGCGCACCACCGATACGGTGCGCTCGCGCGACAGGCGGTTGAGGGTGCGCGCCAGCAGCGCACGCGCGGCCGGGTCGTCATCGCGCGCGGCGCGCACTGACAACTGGCGGATGGTCTCAATCGAATCGAAGGTGTCTGGCCCTTCGAGCGCCTTAATGGTGCCGCCGAGCATGCGCCCGAGCAGGCGGATGTCTTCTTTGAGCGGCAGGTCTTTGTGGCGTGGGGTCATGCGGCGTGCGCCGGGGCCGGGGTTGACGCCCGCGTTGATTTCGACGGCGGGGCCGCGTCTGCCAATGCAGCGCCCAGCCGCGAAACACGCTGCGCGCAGCGTGCATCTTGGGTAGAAGCGTAGCCCTCGCGTGCTACACTTTTAACTGCACATTGCCCGCTTTGAAACACGCTTTTTCCCCGGAAAATCAATGGGATCGTCCCCGCACAAGTTGGTCATCGCCTCGCGCCAGAGCCGCCTGGCGATGTGGCAGGCAGAGCATGTTCGCGCTGCGTTGCAACAATTATATCCACTGTGTGATGTGCAAATTTTGGGCCTCACCACGCGCGGTGACGAGATTCTCGACCGCACTCTCTCCAAGGTCGGCGGCAAAGGCTTGTTTGTCAAAGAGCTGGAAGTCGCGCTGATCGAAGGCCGCGCTGATCTTGCGGTGCATTCGATGAAAGATGTGCCGGCCGATCTCGCGCCCGAATTTGCGCTGCCGGTGGTGATGCGGCGTGAAGACCCGCGCGATGCCTTCGTCTCCAACCGCTTTGGCAGCCTGGCCGAATTGCCAGCAGGCAGTGTGGTCGGCACCTCCAGCCTGCGGCGTGAAGCGCAGATTCGCAAGCTCCATCCAACACTGGTGATTCATCCTCTGCGCGGCAATCTCGATACGCGTCTGGCCAAGCTCGATCGCGGTGAGTATGCCGCCATCGTGCTCGCTGCGGCCGGCCTCAAACGCCTCGGTTTGTCAGAGCGGATTCGCGCGATATTGCCCTCGACGGCGAGCCTGCCGGCCGCTGGCCAGGGCGCACTCGGGATTGAGACGGTGGCGGGCCGCGCCGATATCGCTGCGTGGCTGGCACCACTCAACCATGACGACACGGCAGCCTGTGTGACGGCCGAGCGCGCCGTCAGCCGCGCCCTGGGCGGCAGTTGCACCGTGCCGCTGGCGGCGTATGGCGTGATCGAAGCGGGGCTGATTGTGCTGCGCGCGCGCGTCGGCTCGCCCGATGGCGTGACCATGCTGGAGACGCAGGTGCAGGGCGCGGCGGGCGATGCGATTGCGCTCGGTGAACGCGCCGCGATGGAATTGAAAAAGCAGGGTGCCGAGCGGATTTTGGCGGCGCTGCGCGAGGCGGCGTGAACCTATGAGTGCGACGCTGCGTCTGGGTGAGGCAAGCAATGCGTCCAGGCCGCTCGATGGTCTGCGCATTGTCGTCACGCGTCCTGCGGCACAGGCAGCGGCGCTGGCAGACCTGATTCGTGCAGAAGGGGGCGTGCCGGTGTTGTTCCCCACGATTGACATCGTGGGGCTGGACGCTTGTACTGAACTCGATGCAGCGCTCGATCGGTTGAGCGGTGTTGATCTGGCCGTGTTCGTCAGTGCCAACGCGGTGCAGCACGCGATGGCGCGGCTCGGCGCACGCGGTTTGTCCTGGCCGGCCCATCTGCGCGCGGCGGCAACCGGCCCGGCCACTGGGGCGCAGTTGTCCGCGTGCGGCATCAAAAATGTGATCCATCCGCCGCAGCGTTTCGACAGTGAAGGGCTGCTGGCTGAGCTTGACCGGCAAGGCGCAACACCGCAGCGCGTGCTGATCGTGCGCGGCAGCGGCGGACGCGAATGGCTGCTTGATGCTTTGACGGCGCGGGGTATCGCCGTGCAGGCGGTGGCAAGTTACGCGCGTGTGCGCGGCAGCGTAGACAGCGCGCCATTGCGCCAACTTGCAGCGGAGCATGCGCTTGACGCCATCACCGTCACCAGTTCCGAGGGCGGCGAAAATCTGATGGCGATGCTGGGAGTGGATGCGGTCGCCGTCGTCAATCAGGTTCCGCTGTTCGTGCCGCACCCGCGCATCACCGCACGCATGCGCGGGCTCGATTGCACCAACGTGATCGAAACCGCAGGCGGTGATGCAGGCTTGATGGCGGGCATGGTGGCGCACTTTGAGCGGGTGGCCGCATGAGTGCGCTGCCGCCTGATGTGGTCAAGCCTGGCGCAACCGGTACGGGCGCGGTGGCCAAGCCCGGCACAGCCGATACCAGTGCGCTGCCGTCTGACCGCGCCCAAACCGTTACAGCCGGTACGCCAGAACCCGCTCCCACCAAGGCTTCTGACGCACCACCTGGCGCAAACCCGCTCGCACCAAGGCTTCTGGCGTGGTGGACTGGTGAAAAAATCATCATCGCGGTGCTGGCGCTGCTGTTTCTGGTCAATTGGTGGGACACGCGGCGGCAGGTGAGCAACCTGTCGCAGGAAGTGGCGCAGCGCCTGCAGGCCGAGAGTGTGTCGCTGCAGCAACAGGGCCAGATCGCGCGTGAAGCGCAGGCGCGCGTGACGGAGGCGGTTGCCAAACTGGCGATGCTGGAAGCCAAACTGGCCGAGTCGCAAAGCCAGCAGGCCGCGCTCGAAGCGCTGTATCAGGATCTGTCGCGCAACCGCGATGACTGGGCGCTGACTGAAATCGAGCAGACCTTGAGCATCGCCTCGCAGCAACTGCAACTGGCGGGCAACGTGCGCGGCGCGCTGGTAGCGCTGCAAAATGCCGACGCGCGCTTGGGCCGTGCCGACAAGGCGCAGTTCATCAGCGTGCGCCGCGCACTGCAAAAGGACATTGACCGTTTGAAGAACCTGCCCTTCATCGACACTTCGGGCCTGGCGCTGCGGCTCGATGCCGTGATCGCCAGCGCCGACACGCTGCCGCTGATTTTCGACGAGCGCGGGCAGGGAGCAGCGGCGCTGCCACGCACCGCAGCCGGCAGCGCGGAGCAGCAAACGCCCAAGCCGCCTGCTGCTGCCGGCAGTGCCAAAACGGGCACGGAGGGCAAGGACAGCCAGGGCGGCAAAGAGGCCAAGCCCGCCGCCCCGCCATCCGCCTGGCAGCGCCTGCGCGACGATACCTGGGAGCAGTTCCGCCAATTGATCCGCATCCGCGACATCGGCGACGCCGACCCGGTGCTGCTCAATCCAACCCAGGC
>JANOYK010000532.1:0-6932 GCA_031428855.1 Burkholderiales bacterium
CGGGGCCGGGCGCCGCACCATGGCCGGGACCATGACCGGCACCGGGGCCACCACCCATGCCCTTGCCGTGCATGCCGCCCATCGAGTCCATCATCGCCATGCCGTCACGCATCGATTTCATGTGCTCGGCCATCAGCGCGCGCCGCGCCTCTGGCGTTTTTGCCGCCATCATCTTTTCGTGCGCCGTCTGCATCTGCTTCATGCGCGCATCCATGTCGGCCGGGGTGTGCTGCGCAGCAGCGGACAGACACAGCATCGACAACGCAGCAGCGGCCGTCAGTTTGGAAAGGGTATGCATGTTGATTCTCCTGAAGGTGAATGTCATTTCGAATAACCATTCCGGCAGTACCGCACAGAGTGCGCCGTGCGCATACCGTGTGCCCGCCGTGTACCCGCTATATGCCGTATGCGGCAATCGTGCGGCATGAACATCAAGCTGCTGATGCAGTATTCGCTCTACGGTGGAGCCGGTATTGAGATAGATCAAACCGGTGCTCAATATCCGTCTCAGACTGGCCGCGTATGATGCAATTTCCTTCATTGACGCCATGCCCATGATGCGCACCAACTCCCAGTGGCCCGCCCTGAGCGGCGCTGTGCTGGCGCTGCTCGCTGCAGTGCTGTTCGGCATCAGCACGCCGCTGGTGCAGCGCTTCGGCACCGGCTTGCACCCGTTCTGGACTGCCGCGCTGCTCTACGCCGGCGCTGCCATGATCGGCGCGCTGACCCTGCGCCCGGCCTCACAGGAGGCGCGTTTGCGCTGGCCCGATGCACCGCGTCTGCTGGCGATGGCCGCCTGCGGCGCAGCGCTCGGCCCGGTGCTGCTGGCCTGGGGCCTGGCCCACACCAGTGGCACCGCAGCATCCTTGCTGCTCACGCTCGAAGCGGTATTCACGGTGTTGCTGGCGCGCCTGCTGTACGGCGAGCAGATGGACCGCCGCGTCAAAGCCGCGCTCGCCTTGCTCACGGCAGGCGGTGCGTTGCTGGTGCTCGATCAAACCCACACACCCGGCGCGGCACAGTGGGCCGGCCTGATGGCGGTGGCCGGCGCGACGGCAGCGTGGGGGCTGGACAACACGCTCTCGCGCGGCCTGGCCGAACGTGACCCGGGGCAAGTTGTGCTGGGCAAATCGCTGCTGGGCGCGGCTGCCACGGCCGGCCTCGCGCTTGCGGCTGGTGCGCCCTTGCCATCGTCCGTTACTGCACTCGCGCTGCTCGCCACCGGCGCGGCGGGTTATGGCTTGAGCCTGCGTCTGTACCTGCTGGCGCAGCGCGCCTTCGGCGCGGCACGCACCGGCTCGGTGTTCGCGTTCGCGCCGTTTATCGGCGCAGTGACGGCGTATGGGCTGGGCGAGCGCGGCGCATCAATCTGGTTGATTGCGGGCGCGCTGCTGATGCTGGCCGGGGTGGTGCTGCATCTGACTGAGCGGCACGGGCATGCGCATGCGCACGATGTGCTGGAGCATGAACACGCGCACCGCCACGATGATGGCCACCATGCCCATGCCCATGCGCATTCACATGAGCATGCACGTGGGCGCGCACAGGATGCAGCGCCCGCCGGCGCGCACAGCCATTGGCACCGGCACGAACCTTTGGCCCATGCGCACCCGCATGTGCCGGACGCGCATCATACGCACCGGCATTAAGCACAAGCAGCACAAGCGGCAGACGCAAAAAAACCGGGGCGGCCCTTGCGGACCGCCCCGGCATCCTCAATCAAGTCTGAGGACTGCTACTTGCCTGTGGTTAACAGCAACAGCAGGCGTAGGCGATGGCCGGTGTCGCAATTGCTGCAACGGCCACGCCAATGGCGATCAAATAACGTTTCATGTTGATGCTCCTTAAAGAGGCCGGAAAGTCCGGCCGGCAAATTGAGTCGAACTGCGTAGATTCAAACCGCCGCTTTGGGCGGATGCAATAGCGGTTTGATGGTGCGTGAAGACCAGATACGCGCCGCTGCATGCGGTTGCGCAACTGTGGTTGTGCAGGACGTATCGGCCTCACGCACCGGCGCAACGCTGGCACCGGCGATGGAGCAGACCGCTTCAAATTCGCACTGACCGGCGGCGGCCGCCAGACGCTGCCCGGACGATGTCACCGCGCCCGCCACAGCCAGCCGCGCGTTGGGCAGCGCATTGCACGCAGCGCAGATGCTCGCGGCGGCCTGCCCGAGAGCAAGGCCGAACAGAACGAGTGCAATGGCTTGGCGGAAAATCATTCGCTTAAGGTAACAGGCTCGCCCGGATAAGTAAAGCTGCTGCCAACACGCTGCCAACAGCCGCTGCCGTCATGCAGTCAGATACGCAATCGCACGCGCGGCTACGCCACCATCACGCTACAGCGGCCCCGCCCGCCAGAGAGTTGATGATGGGGCAGGCGATGCGGCCCTGGCTGACGCAGCAGCCGGCAACCAATTGCGTCAGTGTCGATTCAATCCGGTGCAGGTACTGCAGCTTGCCGCGCACCTCCGCAAGTTTTTGTTCCGCGATGGAGCGCGCTTCGTCACATTGGGTGCCGTCATCAAGCTGCAACAGTCCGGCGACTTCGTCCAGGGTGAAGCCAAGACGCTGCGCGGATTTGATGAACTTGACACGCGCCACATCGGTGCCGTCATACCGGCGGATGCTGCCCAAGAGCCGCGCCGGCTCCGGCAGCAGACGCTTGCGCTGATAGAAGCGGATGCTTTCAACGGTGACACCGGCCATCCTGGCAAAAGCGCCGATGGTCAGATTCTCTGGATTGGTTTTCATAGTGCTTGACTCCGTACCAAACTACGGAGTTAAGGTTACACGGTTGATGACATGTCGAGGAGACACACATGCTGGATAAACAACCCGCGCGGCACAGCGGCCTTGGCATGCGGGGCGTCTATGCACTGGCGCTGACCGCCTGCGGATTGCCCCGCCTCACGGCCCATATTGCTGAAAGCGCCACATCATGAAAAATGCCACTCTGGTCAAACTTGGCATCGGCGGGTCGATTGCGGCGCTGTTGTGCTGCTTCACGCCGGTACTTTTCATTTTGCTTACCGCCACCGGATTGGCGGCGCTGGCCGGCTGGATCGATTCCATCGTCATGTCTGCACTTGCGTTGTTCATGGGCATTACGGTCTATGCACTGCTGCGCCGTCGCAAAGAGGCCGCGTGCTGCGCTGTGCCGCCGCCCCAAACACCCAATCAAGCACCCAATCAAGCAATCAATCCGGAGCCGCCCCATGCATAGCCGCCGGTTGAATCACGGGTCTGGCGTGAGCGGTGCCGCGAGCCAGGCGCATGATGCCAATCTCAGAGTCGCCATCATCGGCAGCGGCGGCGCGGCGATGGCGGCAGCGCTCAAGGCGGTCGAAGCCGGTGCGGACGTAACCCTGATCGAGCGCGGCGTCATCGGCGGCACCTGCGTCAACGTCGGCTGCGTCCCGTCGAAAATTTTTATCCGCGCCGCCCACGTGGCGCATCTGCGCAGCATCAGCCCGTTTGATGCAGGCATCAGCGCCGCCCGCCCGCTCATTTTGCGTGACCGGCTGCTCGCGCAGCAGCAACAGCGGGTCGATGAGTTGCGCCACGCCAAGTACGAAAACATTCTTGAAAACAATCCGGCCATCACCTTGTTGCGCGGCACCGCCCGCTTCAAGGATAGTGCCACGCTGCTGGTGCGGCTGACCAGCGGCGCTGAACGCGAACTGGGGTTCGACCGCTGCCTGATCGCGACCGGTGCCAGCCCCGCCATTCCGGTCATTGCCGGCCTCAAGGACACGCCTTACTGGACTTCCACCGAAGCGCTCGAGGCACCGGTGCTGCCGCCCCATCTCGCAGTCATCGGCTCCTCGGTGGTGGCGGTGGAGTTGGCGCAGGCGTTCGCGCGGCTGGGCAGCCGCGTCACCCTGCTGGCACGCAATGCCCTGTTTTCCAAAGATGACCCGGCCATCGGCGCGGCGCTGACGGCAGCGTTCCGCACGGAGGGGATTGCGGTGTTGACGCAATCACAGGTCAGCGCAGTATCGTTTGCGAATGGCGCGTTTTTTCTCGACACCAATCACGGTGCAGTGCGCGCAGACCAGCTCCTGATTGCTGCTGGCCGCCAAGCCAATACGCGGCACATGGGCCTGGAGCACACCAGCGTCACACTCGACCGGCAAGACCGCATCGTGATCGACCAGCGCATGCGCACCAGCGCGCCCGGCATCTTTGCCGCCGGCGATTGCACCGATCAGCCGCAATTTGTTTATGTGGCGGCGGCAGCGGGCACGCGCGCGGCCATCAACATGACTGGCGGTGACACGGCGCTCGACCTGAGCACCATGCCAGCCGTGGTGTTCACTGACCCGCAGATAGCGACCGTGGGCCTGACCGAGGCGGACGCGCAAGCCCGCGGCATTGCCACTGACAGCCGCACCCTCACACTCGACAACGTGCCGCGCGCGCTCGCCAATTTTGACACCCGCGGCTTTATCAAGATCGTCGCCGAAGCCGGTAGCGGCCGGATGCTCGGGGTGCAGGCGGTTGCGCCTGAGGCCGGTGAACTGATTCAGACCGCCGTCATGGCGCTGCGTGCGCGCATGACGGTGCAGGAATTGGCGCAGCAGCTATTTCCCTATCTGACCATGGTCGAGGGCCTCAAGCTCGCCGCGCAAACCTTCAACAAGGATGTGACGCAGCTCTCCTGCTGCGCTGGATAGCCTGCTTGCAGCTGGCCTGGCGAATTTGCCCGGCCAATCCGCAAAAAGAATCCATCAAGCCAACGCGCAAAACCCGGTCACACGACCGGCATTGGCCTGAAAGCCGCTCCCACCAACGCTTTCATCGCAATCACCGCGATACCGCTGCGCCGCCGGTAACCGCCGCCGGCGCGGGAACGAGTGGCACGGCGGGTAACGGAGGGGCCGCAAGCAATGGGCTCAAGTTCAGTCCGGCAGCGGTTGCGGGCGCAGGCGCGGCGCGAGCCACCGCCGCACACAAGCCCTCACCGCGCGCCACCCGCCGCGCCGCTTCGTCAAGCGCCTGCCCGATAGCGCGTTCGGCACGCTGCGTGTTTTGCCGCGCGCCGGTGTGTTCGCGGTTCGGCCCGATCAAGGCATCGGGCGGGGTGTTGTCGGTGGCGGTCAGTTCGCGCTCGACGCGCCGCTCGCGCGGGCACAGCACGCTGATGACGATGCCGATCTCGCTCAACAACGGCGGGCCTTCAGTGACCTTGGCACCGAGCCAGGCGGTGTAGCTCTCGATGTAACTGGTGATGCCTTCGTTGATTTTGTCGCTCAGGGTTTTTTCGTACAGCGCAAGTTTCACTGGCCTCACCCGCAGGATCGCGTCGGGCAGGGGCGCGCCTGGCAGGGCCAGCAACAGCGGGTCGGGGTCGGTCAGGGTGAAGCAGCCGCTGTGGCGTGCTAGAGCATGCGCGGTGGTGTGCCAGGCCGGCAGCTTGAGGCCGCGCCACTGCTCGGCTGCTTCCACTGACGTGTTGTAGGGGTCGTCCGTCACCATCACCGAGAGCAGCGGTGCCGGGCAGTGCGCAACCGGCGGGTGGGTTTGCGCGGCGGCGGCCGTGGTGGTGGTTGCTGCTGGAACTGTGGAAGCAGCGGATGCGGCGGCGGGGCGCGCATCCGCTACTGGGGCAGCAAGATCAGGGCGCTCCGATTGCGCCTGCGCGGCGGCCGTCAGCAACAGCGCCGATGCACAAAAAAATTCTTCATGCCATTACCTCCACAGAAGGCAGCGCGGGCCGCGCCTTGACCCATTCACGCCGCCGCATCAGTTTGACCGCAGCGGGGATCACAAACATCGACAGCAGCGGCGCGGTCAGCATGCCGCCCACCATCGGCGCGGCGATGCGCTGCATGATCTCGGCACCGGTGCCGCTCGAGAGCATGACGGGTATCAAGCCAGCGACAATCACCGCGATGGTCATGGTCTTGGGGCGCACGCGCTGCACTGCACCTTGTTCGATGGCGGCGTCGAGCGTGTGCGCATCCTTTGCACCCGCATGCCGTTCCAGCGCCTGCTTCAAAAACAGCAGCATCACCACGCCAAACTCGGCCGCCACACCCGCGAGCGCAATAAAGCCAATCGCACTCGCCACCGAGAAGTTGTACCCCAACAGCCACATCAGCCAGAACCCGCCCGAGAGCGCGAATGGCAGCGTCGCCATAATCAACAGCGCCTCACTGGCCCGGTTGAAGATCAGATACAGCAGCACAAAAATAATCATCAGTGTGAACGGCACCACCAATGTGAGGCGCTGCTTGGCGCGTTCCAGATATTCAAACTGCCCGGACCAGCTCACTGAATAACCGGGGGTGAGCTTGACTTCCTGCGCCACCGCGCGGCGTGCATCGTTGACCACTGCCACCAGATCGCGCCCGCGGATGTCCACATAGATCCAGCCCGACAGGCGCGCGTTTTCGCTTTTCAGCATCGGCGGGCCGTCTTCAATCTTCACCTCCGCCACCTGTGAGAGCGTGATGAAGGCACCGCGCTCGGTCACCAGCGGCAGGTTGCGCAGCTTCTCGACCGAATCGCGCAGCTCGCGCGGATAACGCACGCTGACCGGAAAGCGCTGCCGCCCTTCAATCGTCTCGGTCACGTTCTCGCCGCCAATTGCCGCCGCCACGATCGACTGCACGTCGCCGATGTTCATGCCGAAGCGCGCCGCCTGCTTGCGGTCGATCTTGATGTCGATGTAGCGCCCGCCGGTGAGGCGCTCGGCCAGCGCCGAGCTGACGCCGGGCACCTTGCGCACGGCGCGTTCGATGTCGGCGGCGATGCGGTCGATTTCCACAAGATCCGCGCCCGCGACCTTGATGCCATGCGGTGATTTGATACCGGTGGCGAGCATGTCAATGCGGTTGCGGATTGGCGGTATCCAGATGTTGGCCAGGCCCGGCAGCTTGACGGCGGCATCGAGTTCTTCGACCAGCTTGTCCATCGTCAGGCCGG
>JANOYK010000533.1:0-17147 GCA_031428855.1 Burkholderiales bacterium
CCTTGGGGTCTGTTGGCACGCGCTTTTTTTGACGCGCGAGAAATGCCATGTCAGCCTCGCGCTCGGCCTTTTCGTCTGCCGCCTTGCGCTCAGCTGAGGAGGTTTTGCCGCGACGCGCGGCAATGTCAAGAATGGTGTCCATGTCTCAGCCCCCTACAGATTGAGAAGGCTGGATTATACGGGCCTGCCTTGCAGTAACTCAAGCTTGGTCTCAAGCCGGGTGAGGCGGTTTTCGGTTCGGATCACCCAGCCTATGAAGGCGATGAAATGCGCGGTGCTTATGGCGAGTTCTATGGTAAATAATACTTCGTACTGACTGGAATATCCTCCAACAACGAAAACGGCACCCATCGGGTGCCGTTTTCGTTGCTGCCAACCTCGTCAATGCTTGATTGGCCCCGCTGCATCAGCCACCGCAGGATCAACTTTGGGCGGCACTGCAACTACTGGCGGCTCATCCGGCAGCGGCACTGGCTTGCGTTCCAGCGCCAAGTCCAATACCTTGTCAATCCACTTGACCGGAATGATTTCCAAACGATTCTTGATGTTGTCCGGAATCTCGGCCAGATCCTTCACATTGTCTTCGGGGATCAACACCGTCTTGATGCCGCCGCGATGCGCCGCCAGCAGTTTTTCCTTTAATCCGCCAATCGGCAGCACTTCGCCGCGCAAGGTGATCTCGCCCGTCATTGCGACATCCGCCCGCACCGGAATACCGGACAGCACTGACACCAGCGCGGTGGTGATGGCAATCCCGGCGCTAGGGCCGTCTTTGGGCGTAGCCCCCTCCGGCATGTGAATATGCAAGTCCATCTTCTCGTAAAAATCAGGCTGAATGCCGAGCATGCGCGAGCGTTTGCGCACCACAGAGCGGGCCGCTTCAATCGACTCTTTCATCACATCGCCCAGGGTGCCGGTGCGGGTGATGTTGCCCTTGCCCGGCACCGCGACGGTCTCCACCGTCAGCAGTTCGCCGCCGACCTCGGTCCAGGCCAAACCGGTGACCTGGCCAATCTGATTTTCTTTCTCCGCAATACCGAAGTTGAACCGGCGCACGCCAAGGAAACTGTCCAGATTCTCGGCGTTGACGGCAATCTGCTTGTCAGAGGGCTTGAGCAGCAGGGTTTTGACCACCTTGCGGCAGATTTTGGAGATTTCGCGCTCCAGGCTGCGCACACCGGCTTCACGGGTGTAGTAGCGGATGATGTCGCGGATGGCGCTTTCAGCAACCGCTATTTCTTCCAGCTTCAGACCATTGTTCTTGATCTGCTTGGGCATCAGGTACTTCTCGGCGATATTGATTTTCTCGTCTTCGGTGTAACCGGACAGACGGATGATCTCCATTCGGTCCATCAGCGCCGGCGGAATATTCATCGTGTTTGCAGTGGCAACAAACATGACTTCGGAGAGGTCGAAATCGACCTCCACGTAGTGGTCTGCAAAGGTGTGGTTCTGCTCCGGATCGAGCACTTCAAGCAGCGCCGATGAGGGATCACCCCGGAAATCCATCCCCATCTTGTCAATCTCGTCGAGCAGGAACAAGGGATTCTTGACGCCCGATTTGGTCATGCTTTGCAGAATCTTGCCCGGCATCGAGCCAATGTAGGTGCGCCGATGGCCGCGAATTTCGGATTCGTCGCGCACCCCGCCCAAGGCCATGCGCACAAATTTTCGGTTGGTGGCGCGGGCAATCGATTGTCCAAGTGAGGTTTTGCCCACACCCGGCGGGCCGACCAGACACAGAATCGGGGCTTTTACCTTGTCTACCCGCTGTTGCACTGCCAGGTATTCCAGTATCCGCTCTTTGACCTTGTCCAGCCCATAATGATCTTCATCCAATACTTTATTAGCATTGTTTAAATCATTGTTTACTTTGTTCTTTTTCTTCCAAGGAAGATTGCAAAGTGTATCGATATAGTTGCGGATAACCGTCGCTTCGGCGGACATTGGCGACATCAGTTTAAGCTTTTTCAGCTCCCCAAGCGCTTTCTTGTTTGCCTCTTTGGGCATGTGGGCGCGCTTGATGCGCTTGTCCATTTCCTCCAGATCAGCGCCCTCTTCGCCCTCGCCCAGTTCTTTTTGGATCGCCTTGACCTGCTCGTTGAGGTAATACTCGCGCTGGCTTTTTTCCATCTGGCGCTTGACACGACCGCGAATCCGTTTCTCGACCTGCAAAATGTCGAGTTCGCCTTCGAGCGCGCCGAGCAGATGCTCCAGGCGCTTTTGCACCGGGAACATTTCCAGGATTTCCTGCTTTTGCTCCAGTTTGAGCGGCAGATGGGCTGCAATGGTATCGGCCAGACGGCCGGCATCATCAATGCCGGCCAGCGAGGTCAGAATCTCGGGCGGAATTTTCTTGTTGAGTTTGACGTACTGGTCAAACTGCTGCACCAGAGCGCGGCGCAGGGCTTCCACCTCGGGACTGACTTCGGATTCAGCAGAAACCGTTTTGGCATCACAGGAAAAATGCGCCGGTAAATCATGAATCTGGCTGATGTTGGCGCGCTGCACGCCTTCGACCAGCACTTTGACCGTGCCATCGGGCAATTTGAGCATCTGGAGAATATTGGCGACGCACCCGACCCGGTACATATCATCGGGCGACGGTTCATCCTTGGCCGCCGATTTTTGCGCCACCAGCATGATGCTTTTGCCCGCCTCCATCGCCGTCTCTAACGCCTTGATCGATTTGGGGCGGCCGACAAACAGCGGGATCACCATGTGGGGAAACACCACCACGTCGCGCAGAGGCAACAAAGGCAGTTGAACGGCCTGCTGGTTTTCCAGATCGCCTGACATGACGATTCCTTTCAGTTAAGACACTGCAAACTTGCTACTTCGGGGCGGTTCACGCAGATCGCAAGCCTGCAAGCCTCCGTAATCACCACAAAATTGCTGCACGCGTTCAATTTGACGCTGATTAAACATACTACGGCACCTTCTACCCGGTTCATGAATGAGAAAGCGCACCTTGCGGTGCGCTGATCTATCGCTTACTGGGCTGACGCTACCTTGGGTGTGTCGGAATAAATCAAAATCGGCCGGCCATCGCCATTAATCGAATTCTCGTCCACCACCACTTTGGTGACATTTTGCGACCCCGGCAATTCATACATGGTGTCAAGTAGGGTTTGCTCGATGATCGAACGCAAGCCGCGCGCGCCGGTCTTGCGCTTGAGTGCTTTTTTGGCAATCGCAATCAAGGCCTGCGGCCGGACTTCAAGATCCGCACCCTCCATCTGGAACAGCTTCGTGAATTGCTTGACCAGCGCATTCTTGGGCGTCGTCAAAATTTCCACCAGCGCATCTTCTTCAAGCTCGTTGAGGGTGGCCACCACCGGCAAGCGGCCGACCAGCTCGGGAATCAGGCCAAACTTGATGAGGTCTTCGGGCTCGACGTCCCTGAGCGTGTCCGACAGTTTTTTGTCCGACAGGGAGCGCACTTCCGCGCTAAATCCGATACCGCCCTTTTCGGCACGTGCGCGGATGACTTTTTCCAGGCCGTCGAACGCGCCACCGCACACGAACAGAATGTTGGTGGTATCGACCTGCACAAAATCTTGATTCGGATGCTTGCGTCCGCCCTGCGGCGGCACCGAGGCAATCGTGCCTTCGATCAGCTTGAGCAGCGCCTGCTGCACGCCCTCGCCCGACACGTCACGGGTGATCGACGGGTTGTCGCTCTTGCGTGAAATCTTGTCGATTTCGTCAATATAGACGATACCCTTTTGGGCTTTTTCGATCTCGTAGTTGCAGTTTTGCAGCAGCTTTTGAATGATGTTTTCGACATCTTCACCGACGTAACCGGCTTCGGTCAGCGTGGTGGCGTCGGCAATTACAAACGGCACATTGAGCAGGCGCGCCAGTGTTTGCGCCAGCAGGGTCTTGCCCGAACCGGTCGGGCCAACCAGCAAAATGTTGCTCTTGGCAAGTTCGACTTCGTCGTTCTTGCCCATGTGCTTGAGACGTTTGTAGTGGTTATAAACCGCGACCGACAAAATACGTTTGGCCGTTTCCTGACCGATCACATATTGGTCCAGGATGCCGCAAATCTCCTGCGGGGTCGGCAGATCCGACTTGGGCAGTTTTCCCTGCGCATCCGGGCTGGCGGTCTCATCACGGATGATGTCGTTGCATAGCTCAATGCACTCGTCGCAAATGAAGACCGACGGGCCTGCAATCAGTTTACGCACCTCGTGCTGGCTTTTGCCGCAAAAGGAGCAATAGAGAAGCTTCTCGCCACCGGCTTTTTTATCCGTCATCGCAATCTTCCGCGCCGTTTGACCACGAAATTGACCAAAAACCTGCTCATATGAAATAGCTTAGGATGTTTGAAGGGCTGACGCAAGGAAAAAAGTCGCAAATTCGGGGCAGGACGCGCTCAAGTGCGCTTTTCCAGCACCTTGTCGATCAAGCCATAGGTCTTCGCTTCGGCGGCTGAGAGAAAATTGTCCCGGTCGGTATCTTTCTCGATTTGGTCCACCGCCTGGCCGGTGTGCAGCGACATCAGCTCATTGAGTTTCTTTTTGAGGCCCATGACTTCGCGCGCGTGGATTGCAATGTCTGACGCCTGACCCGAAAAACCGGCCGACGGCTGGTGAATCATGACGCGCGAATTGGGCAGGCAAAAACGCTTTTCCTTAGCTCCGGCAGCGAGCAAAAACGCGCCCATGCTGGCAGCCTGGCCAACACACAGGGTGGAGACGTCGGGTTTGATGAACTGCATCGTGTCGTAAATGCCCATGCCGGCGGTGACCGAGCCGCCCGGGGAATTGATGTAGATCGAAATATCTTTTTCCGGATTTTCGGATTCCAGGAACAGCAACTGCGCAATGATCAGATTGGCCCCCATGTCTTCGACCGGGCCGATCAGAAAAATCACCCGCTCTTTAAGCAGACGGGAATAAATGTCGTAGGCACGCTCGCCGCGCCCGCTTTGCTCAATCACCATCGGAATCAGACCGAGGTTCTGCACCGCAGGGGCGTTCGAGTCATGCACGAATTGGTTAAAACGGTTCAAGTGCGCCGGGTAGCTCATGGGATTCCTGATTGCGAAAATGTGTTCGGGACAGATGTGTCAAAAACCGCAGAGACTAACTGCGGCCCATCAGTTCATCAAACGGCACAGCCTTGTCTTCGACCTCGGCTCTGGAGAGAATGAACTGCACCACGTTTTCTTCGAGAACCAGCGCTTCAACATCCCCCAGACGCTGCTTGTCGCTGTAATACCAGCGCACCACTTCGGCCGGGTCTTCATAGCTCTGCGCATATTCGTCCACCATTGCACGCACTTGTTCGGGCTTGGCTTCAAGACTGTGGGACTTGACCAGCTCATTCAAAATCAGCCCGAGAGATACGCGCCGCTTGGACTGTTCCTGAAACAAGTCGGGCGGCAACGGCATGTCCTGCTTGATGCCGCGCTCGGCCAGATCCGCTTTGGCTTGCTCAACCAGACGCTGCACGTCCATCTCGATCAGAGCTTTGGGGGTCTCGATCTTGACGGTTTCGTAGAGCGCCTGCATCACACTGTTTTTGCCGCGCGTTTGCAGGCGTTTTTTGATTTCACGCTCAAGATTGGCACGCACATCGGCCTTCATTTTGGCGATGTCGCCATCGGCAATGCCAAGCGATTTGGCGAACGCGGCATCCAGCGCCGGGAACACCGGCCCCTCGATTTTTTTCACCGTGATGGTGAACTCGGCTTTCTTGCCCGCCACTTCCTTACTTTGGTAGTCGGCGGGAAAGTTGAGATCAAACACCTTGGCTTGCCCAAGTGCCGCGCCGGTTGCATTCGCATCAAACTCGGGCAGCATTTGGCCGCCGCCAAGCACAAAGGCAAAGCCTTCAGCCGAGCCGCCTTCGAACGCCACACCATCAATCTTGCCGGCAAAGTCCACCGTCACGCGGTCATCTTTGGCGCTATTGCGCTCGACCGGTTCATACTTGACGCGCTGGCGGCGCAGCGTTTCGATGGTGTTGTCGACGTCCGTATCGGACACGGATGTAGCCGCGCGTTCAACTTTCAACGCTGCCAGATCACCAATCGCAAACTCCGGGTACACCTCGAACGTTGCCACGAACTCGAACGAGGCATCATTGGCGGCGTCATCAGGTTTGGCGTCCGGCTTTGTATCTTTGCCGGCATCAGGCTTGGCTTCGATCCGCGGATAGCCTGCAACGCGGATTTTCTGCTCGGTGATGGTGGCAGAAAAATTTTTCTGAATCGCATCGCCCAGGACTTCCGACCGGACTTGCGGGCCGTAGGTGGACGCAATCATCTTGAGCGGCACTTTGCCGGGGCGGAAGCCTTGCATGCGCACCGTGCGCGTCAACTGCTGCAGGCGGGTCGAGACTTCTTTCTCGATTTGCGCCGACGGGATAACCAGATTGAAGCGGCGCTCAAGGGTGCTGATGGTTTCGATGGTGACTGCCATAGTGATTACGCAAGGGACGATGAATGAAATGAAAGAAAACCCGGAAACCAGTCCGGATCAATGTGGTGCGAAAGGAGGGACTCGAACCCTCACGCCGTGAGGCGCTGGAACCTAAATCCAGTGCGTCTACCAGTTCCGCCACCTTCGCTTTACTGCATGCATGTGTGTGTAGTGCGTGTAGTGCGTGATGCACATGCAAAACATGCAGATTTTACTTGAAAAGCCCGCGTCAAAGCGCGCTTTGCGCCAATAGTTTGCGGCCTTTGCCGTGCGATTTTGTCTGTGCTGTGGCCGCGTCACGCGGCGTGACGCGACGTGACGCTATGGCAGCTGCCATCAACCCAGCGCATGCGCGCTTACCCGCCGCCACACGCGCTGGCTCAGGGGCACCGCTAAAATCACGGCCATGACGCCCGATGAGTACTGCCAGCAAAAGGCCGCACCACGCGGGTCTTCGTTCTACTACAGCGTGCTGTTTCTGGATCCGTCACGGCGGCGCGCGCTCACCGCCCTGCACGCATTACGCCGTGAACTCGCCGGTGTGGTCAATGGCACGTCCGATGAAAACGCGGCGCGCATCAAGCTGGCATGGTGGCGTCATGAATTGGGTCAAATGTTCAGCGGCAACCCGCAGCATTTGGTGACGCGCGCCCTCGCCCCCAGCCTTGAACCCTACTGTATTTCGCATCAGCAGCTCGATCAGGTCATCGATGGCATGGAGATGGATTTGCTGCAAACCCGGTATCTCGATTTCGCCGGCCTTGCGCGCTACTGCGGTCTCGCCTCTGGCGCGTTTGAACAATGCGTGACCGGCATTTTGGGACCGGGTGCGGATGCTGTGCCAGCGTACGCGAGTCATCTCGGTATGGCGCTGGCGCTTACCCGCATGATCCGCAACGCCGGAGATGACGCGCGCCGCGGCCGGGTTTACCTGCCGGTCAATGAACTGCAGCAGTTCAACGTGCCGGTGGCCGATATCCTCAATGCGCGCTACTCGGATAACTTTCACCAGCTGATGCAGTTTCAGTGGGAGCGCGCCAGCAGATACTATGACGAGGCGCTGGCCGCATTGCCGCTACCTCAGCGCAGGGCCCAGCGCGCTGGCCTGATCTCGGCGGCAATCCACCGCACCTTGCTCGACGAGATTCGCGCCGATGGTTTTCAGGTGCTGCGCCAGCGCACCGGGCTGACACCAGTCAGAAAACTGTGGCTGGCGTGGAAAACCTGGATTCTGGCGTAGCGCCGGCACGCAATTGAACTACCGGCACCTGGCCCGATACCGCTGGCCGCGCTGCATCAACGCGACATCACATCGAAAACGCAAACAATCCGCCAGACCGGGTCTGGACAAAAAACATCTCGCGCCCGGGAGACGTGAGTGGCACCGGCGGTACCGAAATGGCGCTGCCGTCAGTTTGCGCCCGGCCGATCAGATTGCCGTCTTCGCGGGCGAAGGCATGCACGATGCCCTGATAGTCACCTGCGATCACCGCGCGGCTGAGCGACAAGGGCGCACTCAAGGTGCGGTAGGCGAGCGCATCCTGCTTCCACAAACTCGATCCGGTCGAGCGCGACAGCGCCACCATCGCCGATTTTTCATCCGATACAAATACGAAACGCGCATCGTAGGTCAGGCCCATGTAGCTCGATACATCGCGGCTCCACAATTGCTGGCCATTGCCCACATCAAAGCAGGCGGCGCGGCCCTGGTAAGCCACCGCGCATACATCGCGTGTGCTGATGACCGGGCTGCTGGTGACATCGGCAATCCGTTCGAGCTCAGTCGCCCCCTTGGGCAGGGCCACTGTGCCCTCCCAGCGCAGGCTGCCATTGGCGCTGTCGAGTGCGATCAGCTTGCCGCCGGGAAAACCGGCATAGACCGCATCACTCGATGCTGACATGCCGCCAAAATTGCGCAGAATCAGGGCTGGCGCAGTGCGCTGATACACCCACAGGCGCTTGCCGTCAGCCGGGGCGAACGCAAAGATCCGGTTGTCGTTGCTGCGCACGTAGACGGCGCCGGGTGTGACCAGCGGCGGCGCCAGCACTTCGCTCGACACCTGGGTCTTCCACTTGGGTGCGCCTTTGGCATCAAACGCGTACACCTCTCCTCGAATGGTGCCGACCACGATGGTGTCATCGAACGCGCCGACGCCGGCCGAGAGGCCATCCTTATCCGCCTGCACCCGCCATTTTTGCGTGCCAGTGGCCAGATCAAACGCGGCGAGCGCGCCGTTTTCGCCGGCGGCATACACGGTTTCACCGGCGATGGCGGGCGCAAACGCAAATTGGCCCGAGGCGCCCACGCTGGCGCGCCAGACAGAGGTCAGCGTCAGGGACGGCTTGATCTCGCGCAACTCAGCCGGTTTGATGCCGCTCGACGATCCAAACCAGTTGAACGGATTGAGCTTGTCACCCAGCCCGGAGCAACCGCTCAGCATCAAAGCTGCGGTCAGAGCGACCGCGTACACGCCGCTGCGCCTGCTGCTGTGACCGGATTCAGGCCGCGCTGTCATCGATGTCACTTTTTCGCGTCGGCCGCTGTGGCCGCGGCGGGCGCAGTGCCGCCTGCCAATTCGAGCTTGAGTTCGATGCTGCCGCGCATCGCGGTTTTCGCATCGCTCTTGGCGATGGCGTCTTGCCATGCCGTGCGCGCTTCAGCGGTCTTGCCCTGGGCAAACAGCAAGTCACCGCGGCGGTCGGCATAGAGCGCCTCAAAATGCGCTGGACGGGAAGCGTCGAGCAGCTTAAGCCCGCCGTCATACTCTTTTTCATCGAGCAGCATGCCGGCCAGGCGCACCCGCGCGACATGCTTGAGTTCATCGTCGCGGCTCTTGTCAATCACCCACTGCAACTGCGCCTTGGCTGACAGCGCGTCGCCGCTACTCGCCAATGTTTTGGCCGCGAGCAAGGCACCGAGCGGCGCGTAGGACGATCCGCCATAGTTCTCCAGCAGCGTGCCCGCAATCTCGCGCGTCTTGGTTTTGTCACCGACCGTGGTGGCAGCCTGCAGCTGCTCGAACACTGCGCCGGCGGCGAGCGATTGTGAGCGCTGGTAATAGCGCCAGCCGTTGTAAGCGGCGATCACCAGAAAAATGATAATCAACGTGGTCAGCACGAGATTGCCGCGCTTGTCCCACCAGGCTTTAAATTCAGCCAGCTGTTCCTGTTCCTGAAGATCGAGTGCAGCCATTTATGTGTCCTGTTCTGTAGCGAGTTGATCGATTACGGTTTGTTTGAGTGATGTCGCCAAGACCCGCTCCTGGAGCGGCTCTCCGCGCAGTTTTTTGAGTGTGACGGTGCCGCCGGCCACTTCTTCAGAGCCGATGATGACAGCAAATTGTGCGCCGCTGGCATCGGCTTTTTTCATTTGCGACTTGAACGAGCCGCCGCCACAGTGAAGCAGCACTTCGAGACCGGCATCACGCAACTCTTCGGCCATTTTGAAGGCCATGCGCGCCGCCGGTTGTTGCTGTGATCCTGCGCTTGCATCTGGCTGATCCTGATGCACTACATACACGTCGCAGCCGTCGCCGGATGCAAGCGCGCCGCCCTGCTTGATCAAGTCGATCAGCCGCTCAACGCCAATCGCAAAACCCACCGCCGGCGCAGGCTTGCCGCCGAACAGTTCAATCAGGCCGTCATAGCGCCCGCCGCCGCACACCGTGCCTTGCGCGCCCAATTGATCGGTGATCCACTCGAACACGGTCAGGTTGTAGTAGTCCAGTCCGCGCACCATGCGCGGGTTGACGCTGTAGGCAATAGCGGCATCGTCAAGGTATTGCTTAAGTTCGTCAAAGTGCGCCTGCGATGCTGCACCCAGAAATTGCGTCAGTTTCGGCGCGCCGTCGGCGAGCGCCTGCATCGCCGGATTTTTGCTGTCCAGTATGCGCAGGGGGTTGGTATGCAGGCGGCGCTGCGCGTCGTCATCGAGCTGCGCGCGGTGCGCTTCGAAATAAGCGATCAGCGCGGCGCGGTGCGCGGTGCGCTCATCGAGATTGCCGAGTGAATTGATTTCAAGCCGCATCTGCTGCAAACCAAGTTCACGCCATAGCCGTGCCAGCATGATGATGAGTTCGGCATCCACATCCGGGCCGGCAAAGCCGAGCGCCTCGACGTCGATCTGGTGAAACTGGCGGTAGCGCCCGCGCTGGGGCCGCTCGTGCCGGAACACCGGACCGAGCGAAAACACCCGCAGCGGTCCGTTGTAGAGCAGATTGTGCTCCGCCACGGCGCGCACGATGCCGGCGGTGAATTCGGGCCGCATGGTCAGCTCGTCACCATTCAGGCGGTCGGTAAAACTGAACATTTCCTTTTCTACAATATCGGTCGCCTCGCCGATGCCGCGCTTGAACAAGGCGGTCTGCTCCAGCACCGGCGTGCGCATGTTGCGGTAGCCGTAAGCAGCAAACCAGGCGGCCAGTTTGCGCTCCAGCGCCTGCCACAGCGCGGCGTCGTCTGGCAGCAGATCATTCATGCCCTTCACTGCCTGCAGTTTGGCAGGCTTTGCCTGGCTCATGCGCGCACTCCGCGCTCAGCAAGGTTTGAACCCGGTGCGCCGGCTGCGGCGTTCGCGCCAGTGACGCCAAGACCGCTTCCGCAGCCGTCTTTACTTTCGCCGTTACTGCCATAGGTGCGCTGCACGTAATCTTCCACAATCTGCTGAAACTCTTCGGCAATGCGATCACCCTTAAGCGTGACCGTTTTTGCGCCGTCCACATACACCGGTGCCACCGGCATCTCCCCGCTGCCGGGCAGGCTGATGCCGATGTTGGCATGCTTGGATTCGCCGGGCCCGTTGACGACACAGCCCATCACCGCCACATGCATGTCTTCGACACCGGGATGGCGCAATTTCCACAGCGGCATTTGGGCGCGCAAATAGGCTTGAATGCTGGCAGCCAACTCCTGAAACACGGTGCTGGTGGTGCGGCCGCAGCCGGGACAGGCGATCACCAGCGGTGCGAACGAGCGCAAGCCCATGGTTTGCAACAACTCTTGCGCCACCACCACTTCTTTGGTGCGGTCGCCGCCCGGATCGGGCGTGAGCGATACCCGGATTGTGTCGCCAATGCCTTCTTGCAGCAGCACCGCCATCGCAGCGGTGGAGGCGACGATGCCTTTGGAACCCATTCCCGCTTCGGTCAAGCCCAGATGCAGCGGGTAATCGCAGCGGCGCGCCAGATCGCGATACACCGCAATCAAATCCTGCACGCCGCTGACCTTGCAGGACAAGACGATTTGATCCGCCGCCAGACCCAGTTGCACCGCACGCTCCGCACTCGATAGCGCAGACGTAATCAGCGCTTCACGCAGCACGGCATCGGCGGACTTGGGCCGGGAGAGTTGCGCGTTTTCGTCCATCAAGCGCGCCGCCAAGTCCTGATCGAGACTGCCCCAGTTGACGCCGATGCGCACCGGCTTGCCAAACCGGCAGGCAATGTCAATCATCTGTGCAAAATTGTCATCGTGCCTGGAGCCCTTGCCGACATTGCCGGGGTTGATGCGATATTTCGACAGCGCCTCGGCGCAGCCCGGATATTGCGTGAGCAGCTTGTGGCCGTTGAAGTGAAAATCCCCCGTCAGCGGCACCTCAATGCCCATTTTGTCGAGCTGCGCGCGAATGGCCGGCACCGCCGCAGCGGCCTCAGCCGTGTTCACCGTGATGCGCACCAGCTCGGAGCCGGCCTCGGCCAATTGCCTCACCTGAATCGCCGTGCCGATCGCGTCGGCAGTGTCGGTGTTGGTCATCGACTGAACCACCACCGGTGCGCCGCCGCCAATCAACACCTGGGTGCCGCCATGACGCACAGTACAGGTGCGGCTGGAGCGGCGGCTGATGCCTGCCGTTTCTGCACTGCTCATGTTGGCATCACTCATTTGCATTCATGTCCGCTTACTTGCGCTTACTTCTGCTTATTTCAACTGCAGGCGCGCAACCGTGACCTTGGTGTAAGGCTCAAGATTGACTTCTGCGCCGCGATACTTCAGTTTCACCACGCGCGCGTTGCCCACCACCAGATCAAACGGCGGCTGGCCGTCAACCCATTGTTCGCTGCCATTGCGGTTGACGCCCGAGTACACCAGCGTGCCATTGCCTTGGCGCACTTCGACCCAGGATTCCCCCGAGAAGGTGAGATGAATTTTTCCGCTGGCGGCGCCAGCGGGGGTGGCGATCTCGGCGGAAACTGACGCTGCTGCACCAGCCGCACCGGCCGCCTCGGCCTTTTTGGCGGGGTCAGGGCTGCTGCCGGGTGGCACCACTTCGACCCCAGGCTGCGGCATCGGGATCGGCCACTCGTCCGCGTTTGCGCTGCCGGCTGGCACAGGCATCAGCGGCGTCTCAGTGACTTGCGCCGTTGCCGGCGGTGCGGCGTGTCCAGAAGCGCCGCCGCTGCCCGCGGCCGCCCCCGGGCGCACCTGTGTGCTGCCAGGGCGCTCCGGCGCGTCCCATTGGTACAGCATATAGCCGCCGATGCCAGTCACAGCCAGCAACATCCCGAGAATCCACGGCCAGGCCGATGTGCCCTCCGCCGGCGATGGCATCAGCGCTGGTGCGTAGGCAATCTGCTGCAATTGCGCCGTGGTGGGCCCGTTGTCGCGCCCCGATTCGCGCTCCAGCTGCGCCACCAGATCGCCCGGCTCCAGTCCCACCAGCTTGGCGTAGCCGCGCACAAAGCCGCGCTGAAACGTCAGACCCGGCAGCGCTTCGTAGTTGCTTTCTTCAAGGGCCTGCACCTGGCGCGGCGCGTACTTCAGGCGTTGCGCCACATCGCCCAGACTCATGCCTTTTTGTTCGCGCGCGGCACGCAGGCGCGCGCCGCAGGGCAACACTTCAACTGCCGTTGCACCGTCGGCACCACCGGCCAGATGGCGTGCTGCATCGCTCTCCTGGGCGGCAATTGCGCCCGGTTCGGCTGCTTCACTCATTCAAACTGCCCTTGCTGCAAGCGCAGATACTCCTGCGAATTGGGGAAACGGCGCCGCAACTGGGCCGCGTAGCTGGCTTCCGAGGCGCGGTCTCCGCTCTTGCGCTCAATCCGCAGCGCGAGCCAGAGTGATTCAGCAGTCGGATCCAAATTCTTGTTGACGCGGTCGGTGTAAAACCGCGCCTTCTCCACGTCGGCTTTTTTCAGATACAGCTCGCCTAACTTGAGCATGGTGCTGGCGTTGCCGGGATCGAGATCAAACGCGCGGCGGAAATAGCCCTCTGCTGCGGCCTCATCGCCGCTGCGCTGGGAGCAGGTGCCGGCATTGAGATAGGGCTTGTAGGGCGTGGGATAGAGCGGGTCCTTGAGCGCCTGTAAAAAATAGGCAATCGACTCGCGCTCGCGCTTGGTCTGGCACAGAAACCAGCCATAGTTGTTAAGCGTATCGGAGTCACCCGGCATCAAGGTCAGGGCGCGCTTGAACGCCTCTTCAGACAGGGCGTTTTGCCCCAAATCCATATGAATCAGGCCGAGGACGTTGTAGGCCGGCGCGTAGTTGCGGTTCGATTCAATCGCACTGCGCACTTCTTCAAGCGCGACCGCCATCTGTCCGCGCAGAAAATAATTGAAGCCGAGTTCGGTGCGCAGGCGCGCGCTCTCCATCCGGTCGCCCTGCTCGGCACCGCGCGATGGCACTTGTTCGGATGACTGCCGGCTGCTTTGAGAACTGCTGCCATCGGGATTGGCGCAGCCTGCCGCCAGCACGGCGCAAAAAACGAACGCAGCGGCACGATGGCCGTTCAACAATTGACTGTAGCGGATGGCGTGGCGCATGGCGTCTGTTCCTCAGTCGTGATCAGGCAAGCGGGCGAGCGGTAGTCTCAATCGGCAATCTCGGGCGGCAATCTATGGGTGACGCGGCAGCGCAGACGTGAACGGCGCGGCCACACCGCTCTGCGCCTGCGCTGCGGGGCGATGCAAGCGAATCACCCGGCTGGTGCGGTCCTGCACTTCACCGGCAAGCTGGCCGCAGGCGGCCGCAATGTCGTCGCCACGGGTTTTGCGGGTGGTGGTGACGATGCCGGCCTCGAGCAACACTCCGGCGAAGGCACGGATCCGTTCCGGCCGTGAGCGTTTGAATGCAATCAGCGCGCCGCCCACCGAAAACGGGTTGAACGGGATCAGGTTGAACTTGCACGGCACCTCGCGCGTCAGCGCAATCAGCTCACGCGCGTGCGCCGGGGAATCGTTGACGCCATCAAGCATGATGTACTCGAAGGTGACGAAATCGCGCGGCGCTTTTTCAAGATAGCGCACGCATGCAGCCATCAGTTCGCGCAGCGGATATTTGCGATTAAGCGGCACCAGCGTATCGCGCAAGGCATCGCTGGGGGCGTGCAGCGACACCGCCAGCGCCACCGGGCAGGCGTCGCGCAGCCGGTCCATCATCGGCACCACGCCCGAGGTCGACAGCGTCACGCGCCGCCGCGACAGGCCGTAGGCGTTGTCATCGAGCATCAGCTTGAGCGCGGCCACGGTGTTGTCAAAATTGAGCAGAGGCTCACCCATGCCCATCATGACCACATTGGTGACTGGCCGCTGCGCAGCGGTGTCGCCGCCAGATTCAGCGCTGCGCCCGCCACCGAGCAGGTGATTGGCCAGCCAGAGCTGGCCGATGATTTCGGCAGTCGACAAATTGCGGGAAAAACCCTGCTTGCCGGTGGAACAAAATGCGCAATCGACCGCGCAGCCGGCCTGGGTCGACACGCACAGGGTGCCGCGGTCTTCTTCGGGAATGAATACTGCCTCGACCGCGTTGCCCTGCCCGACATCGAGCAGCCACTTGCGCGTGCCATCGCGCGCCAGCGTGTCCGACATGATGGGCGGCACGCGGATTTCGGCGCTGGCCACCAGCTTTTCACGCAGCGATTTGGCGATGTCGGTCATGTCCGCAAAATTGGACACGAAGCGCTGGTGCATCCAGCGCGACACCTGCTTGGCGCGAAACGGTTTTTCGCCTTGCGCGGCAAACCATGCCGCGAGGCCTTCCGAATCGAAATCGAGCAGGTTAACCGTCATAAAAACAAGCCGACCGGGTTGACGTTAGCGCGAGTAAATATTGAGCGCCGGAAAGAAATAGGCGATTTCGGCTTTGGCCGTCTCGGCCGCGTCGGAGCCATGCACTGCATTGGCGTCAATGCTGTCGGCAAAATCAGCGCGGATCGTGCCGGCCGCCGCTTTTTTGGGATCGGTTGCGCCCATCAGGTCGCGATTTTTCAAAATCGCGCCCTCACCTTCGAGCGCCTGCACCATCACCGGGCCGGAGATCATGAAACTGACCAGGTCTTTGAAAAACGGGCGCTCTTTGTGGACTGCGTAGAAGCCCTCGGCGTCAGCCTGGGACAGATGGATCATGCGCGCGGCGATCACTTTGAGACCAGCGTCTTCAAAGCGCTGGTAGATTTTGCCGATGACGTTTTTGGCGACTGCGTCCGGCTTGATGATCGAGAGGGTGCGCTCGATGGCCATAATTGAAAAACTCCAAATAAATTAAGGTTTTGTGACGGAAACTGAACCTGAAAGTATAGCAAATTTGGCTCTATCCGTCACTCGATTTTCGCAGTGTTTATCAGCGCGTTATTCACACTGTGCCGGTGGCGCACGCAGGAAGCGTTAGCCCTGCCCTGGCTGCGATGAAGCAGCCCTTTGGCTGAAAAACTATGCAGCCCCTTAGCTGCAATGAAGCAGCCCCTTGGTACGCCGCACCACCCTGCCATCGTGTTGCCACGCCAGGCGCGTGTCGTTGCTGCTTTGGCGCAGCGCCCGCAGCAGCGCCAGCAAGCGCGCTTCGGACGGCTGGCGCAGCGCGTGCTGCGCCAGCCAGCGCCGCAGCAGGTTTTTCAGACGCACATTGTCGAGCACAAGGAGCGGCGCAATCTCCAGCCCCGCCCCGCGCCGGACACCGCTCAAGTCGTTATCCGCCGCTGCATCAGCCAGCGAGGCGGCGTCAGCCTGGTGGCGCGCGGCACGGGCCAGCGTCGTCACCGGTGCCGGGAAGCCTTCCGCCAGCACCGGCATGACGCGGGCACGCACAAAATTGCGCTTGAAGCGGACATCCAGGTTGCTGCTGTCCTCGATCCACACCAGCTGATGTTGCTGCGCATAAGCCTCAAGTTGCGCGCGGTTACAGTCAAGCAAGGGACGCCACAGCAGCATGGGTATGACGGCATCTTGCCCGGCACTTTTCCCGGCCTCGCGCCCAACACCCGCTCCCACCAAAGGTTTCAGGGCGGCAAGGGTAGAGAGGGCTGCCATGCCCGCCAGCCCCTTGGGCCCAGCACCGCGCAGCAATTGCAGCAACAGCGTTTCAGCCTGATCGTCTGCGTGGTGCGCCAGCGCGATCACCTCCACCGGCAGCGCGGCCAGCGCGGCGTAACGCGCGGTGCGCGCCTCCTCTTCAAGGCTGGTGCGCGGTGCGCGGCTCACGCGCACCCGGCGCAACTGAAACGGCACATCGAGCTGTCGGCAGATGGCGCGGCAATCGCGCGCCCAGGCATCCGCCTGCGGGTTCAGGCCATGATGCACATGCGCAGCCGACAACACCATGCCGGTGCTGGCACGCTCTGCCGCGAGCAGATGCAACAGGACGGTGGAGTCGAGTCCGCCGGAAAAACCAACACAGACGCGCAGCGCGCTCGCCGCGCCCCGCTTAGGCAGCTTGTTCCTCAAACTTGCCGTATTGCATGAAGCGTTGATAGCGCGTGTCGAGCAGCTTGGGCAGCGG
>JANOYK010000534.1:0-4700 GCA_031428855.1 Burkholderiales bacterium
TGGATAAGCGCCGAACGAAAACAGCAGCAGCGCATTGATGCGTTCGCCCGCCAGCGCATCGCCGGCCCCGCGAATCGCCGCGCCAATCTGGGCATAGACGATCAGGAACCCAAACCAGGGCAGCACCGACCAGAGCAGAAAGCGCGTCAGCGCATCCATCGCCGCCGCGCCGGTGCGGCGCGCCTCAAACCAAGCCACCACAGCGCCGGCCCCGAGCAAGGCCAGCAGCGGCACGATGATGAGGTGCAGGCGCTGCGGCGATGGCGGGTGAATCACATTGCCCGACAGCGGCGGGAAATAAGCAGCGGTGGCCACCATCAAGGCCAGCCCGGTGCTCCAGCCGGCGATGGTGGCGGGGCGGATGTGCGCAGACGCGCTGTTGCGGGCGGCTGCGCGGGCATCGGCCGCCTTGACGCGTTTGCGCCGCTGGGTGGAAGCCGGTGGGCCGGCCGGTTTGGCGGCGGGCACGTTGCCGGGGTTGCCGGGGGGGGCGGTTTGCGCGGCACCCGCATCCCCTGCAGGCATGGTGGCCGCCGCAGCTTTGGCCGTGAACACGTCCAGGCCCAGCAGCAGGATCAGGGCTGCATAGACCGCACCGGTCAGGCGGGTCGAAATGGTGGGCACGCCTACCTGTACCTCAATCCAGGAACCGATCAGGGCGCACACCAGCGCCGCCAGCAGCACGGCATCGGCGCGCGCGGGCAGGGCCGGGCTTGCCCCGGTGGCTCCCAGTGCAGTGGCCACGCCACCCGCTGCGTCCGCCTCAGCCCGTCTCCCGGCCATCCGCCATGCGCTCCACAACAGCGCCGCGCTCCATGCGACGGCAATGCCGAGCCCGCCGCCAATGGCAAACAAGCCGCGTGAGCCGCCCGCCATCATCAGCCCGAAGCCGCCGGCGAAAAGCGCCAGCACACACGCCAATCCAAATCCCGCCGCCGCGGCCGCTCCGCGCACGCGCCCGAGCCGCGTCACCGCCAGCCACACCAGCGCCGACAGCAGCACCAGTTGCGCCAGCAACCCTGCCAGCCCCAGCGTCATCACCGACTCCAGGCTTTCACTGTGCAGCCGGTCAATCGTTTCGGTCAGCCCTTCGATGCGCAGCACCCAGGCCGGCAGGTGCGGAAAATAATTGAAATGGGTCGCGTCCGGGCCGGAGCCAATCCACTGCCGCCACAGCGGCTGCTGCAAAAAGGCGTCGATCCCCATGCCCCAGATGCCGATGCGTGAATTGGACGAAAAATCCTGGCCGCCGGTAAAGACAAAGCGCTGCAGCGGCGTGCCTTTGGCCAGCCCTTGCAGGTCGGGTGTCAGATTGAGCAGCAGCAGTCCGGCCAACGTGATGGCGGCAACACCGGCAGCGGCGAGAATCAACCCGCGCCGCCGCAACAACCCGCCGAGCAGCACCGCCAGCAAGAACAATGTGGCGATCAGGGCCAGCACCGGGCCGCGGCTCTGCGTCAGGATGGCGACAAACAGTTGCGTGCCAAGCAACAACAGCCACGGCGCGCGTGCGCTCAGCGAGCTTGCGCTATTGAACAGCCGCGCAATCGTGACCGGTATCACCAGCAACAGCCAGGCTGACAGAAAGGTTGGATTGCCCAGATTCGAGCCCGGGCGCGAGCCGCGGGTGGCATCGTTCAACCCGGCGGTGGAAAAAAAATCAAAGCCATAGCGCTGCTGCAGCGCATAGACGCAGGGCAGCACCGAGGCCAGCAGCAGGACGTCGATCAGCCGCTCAAGCTGATGACGCCGGCGCAACAGCAGCAACAGCGCCGCAAACGTGATGGCATACATCAGCCATGACACCAGACCTTCACGCCGGAAGTAATCGCCAAAAAAGGCGATCCACGGCGTCTCGCTCATGACCGTCGACAAGATCGCGCTGCCGGTCAGCGCGATGAAGGCCCAGACCCCGGCGCGGACTGCGCCAGACCGGCCTGGCATGACCGGCCAGCGCGCCTGTCCTTCGATGGCGGCGGCGATGAGCGCAAACAGCATCAGCGCAACAATCGGCGCTGCGGCGGCCAGCTTGGCCGCCTCGAAGGTGCGTGCCGCCGCCACATTCATCACCAGCGGCACCGTGAGCAACAGTCCGAGCCATGCGCTCTCGGCCAGATGCGCAGCAAGGCGGCCGCTGGCAGAGGGGCCGCCACCAGAGGGGCCGCCCGCAGCAGGGGAGAGGTGGGGCGGGCGCGGGGCCGCAGTGTCGGCAGGCATGGGAAACGTCAGTCGCAGGTGGCGGCGCAGACCGGGGCGGGTGAGAGAACCCGGCAGAGAACCCGGAGCGCACATGGCGCGCCCGCCCTGCGCGGATCACTTGCCGGAAGCCGGAAACAAGCCGGAAAATAAGCCGAAAAAAACCGGAAACACGCGGAAAACACAGGACCGCCGCGCGGGAGCGCAATTGTAGCGTGGCCGGTCCGCGTTTACCCCTGATGCAGCGGCAGCACCATACTGAAGCGCGCACCGGTTTCCGGCGCGTGGTCAAACGCCACCCGCCCGCCGTGCCGCTGCGCCACGATAGTGGCCAGCGCCATCTCAAGCTGCGCTGCCGCCACTTTGGGTGGCACCCGCTTTGCACCGGGGTTTGACCCACGCAGTTTGGCGGCCGGCGCGGCCAGCGTGTCAGCCGCACTGAAGCCCTGGCCCGGGCCGGCCACCTCAATCGATACGCCCTGATGATCGGTCCCCCAGGCGAGCGTGAGGCGGCTGCCGCCCGCGCTGTTGCGCGCCAGCGCCGTGAGCAGATGGACCAGTGCCTGGTTGAGCAGGTCATGGTCGCCCCGGACCAGGGCCACGGCGGCTGTTTCCGGCGCAGACACCACATCAATCCCGATGTTTTTCGTGCCGGCAAACTCCCACGCCGCATCCGCCGCCACCGCACACAGATCGGCCGGATCAAGCACCGCATGCGCCAGCACCTTGGTCTCCGCCGCCGCCACGCGCCCGAACAGCTCGTTCAGTTCCAGCGCGCCGCGCGCGAGGTCTGCGATCTGCGCATGCACCGCAGCGGCTGGATGACTGTCAGGGTCGAGCGCATGCAATTCAAGCAGCGCCAAAATCGACGACAGCGGCGAGCGCATATCGTGCGACAAAAAAGACATCACTTCATCGCGCCGCTGTTCGGCGCTGCCCGGCGCGCTGCGCAGTTCCGGTGTATCGCGCAGTTCCGGTGTATCGCGCTGTTTGGGTGTATCCGGCAGTTTCGGTGTATGCATTGAGGGGCGGCCGCGCTCAGGCGGGCGAAACCTGTTCAAGACGGTAGCCGTAGTTGTACACCGGCATGAGCTTGAATCCGGCATCCGCGCGCAAGCCAAGCTTGGTGCGGATGCGCGACACATGGGTATCCATCGTGCGCGACGGCAGATCCACCAGGCGCCCCCACACCGCCTCCTGCAGATGCCCGCGCGAGAGCAGGCGCCCGATGTTTTGAAATAAAAACACCGCAAGTTCAAACTCTTTTTGGGTCAGTTCCACCGCCTGGCCGGCAACCGTCGCCACGCTGGCGCGCAAATCAAACCGGAACTGGTCAATTTCAATTGAATCAGCATGCTGACGTGGATAGGCGCGCCGCAGCAGCGCCTGCACCCGCGCCAGCAGTTCACTCTTGCCGACCGGTTTTTTCATGTAATCGTCCGCGCCCTGCTCCAGCGCTGCCACGATATCGGCTTCAGACACGCGGTTGGTCACAAACATCACCGGCACCGGCGCACTCACATGCTTGCGCACCCAGCGCAGCGCCTCCTCACCAGACAAATCGGGCACCTGCCAGTCGAGCACAAACAGATCAAAACTCTCACGGCCCGCTGCCAGAATCAACGCTTTGCCGGCGCTAAACAGGTGACAGTCGTGTCCTGCCGAATCGAGGCAGGTCTTGAGCAAGGCCGCTTGTTCGGGTTCGTCTTCGAGGATGGCAATACGCATGTTGTTGGCGGAAAGCTGGTTGTAGTGCGAAAAATGGCCCGCAAGAATTGTAATCCGGAACCTCGCCAAGAAACCATGGTTAACAATTGGCGCAAATAAGAGGAATGAATATTGCAGTTGTATTGCGTGTTTCACGCCATCGACCGCAAGCTTTTTTGGCGGTGCGCGCCGACCCGGTGTACCTTCACTTTTCAGGAGTAATTTATGCAAAAACTTGACACAATCTTGAGGATGTTAATTTTATCCGGGTTATGTGCGTCTTTTAACCTCTATGCACAGAACGCTGCACCGAAGCCGCCTGCACAAAAGCCAGACATTGAGTCCGTGTTAACCGCAAAAAAGGTGGAAATAGCCGACGATAAGAAAGAACGGCTGATTGAAGCCAAGACCGCCAAGCCGGGTGAGGTCATCGAATACGTTGCCACCTACACCAACAAGGGCAAAACGGCAGTGCGCGACGTGGTGGCCACCCTGCCGATTCCGGCGGACACCATTTTTATGCGCAACACACCGAAGCCAGGCACCGCCTCGGCATCCTTGGGCGATGGCAAGTTCGCCTCTATCCCTTTGAAAAGAAAAGTGAAATTACCAAGTGGCAAAGAAGAGGAGATCGAAATACCGTTCTCCGAATATCGAGCATTGCAATGGAGCCTGGGCGAGTTGGCGGCGGGCAAGAGCGTGGTGGTGTCGGCGCGGGTTCGCGTCTCTGACGCACCAAATACCGCTCCTGCGCCTGCCACGCCTCCTTCACCCGCCGGGACTCCAGCCGCCAAAGG
>JANOYK010000535.1:0-5127 GCA_031428855.1 Burkholderiales bacterium
AGGTGCGCGACCCCGCCACCGCTGCCCTGCTCTCGCCCACCCAACCCATTGCCTGCAAACGCCTGTGCGTCGACAGCGGTTACTACGACGCCTTCAACCAGCCGCACGTCCACTTGATCGACATCAGCCGGGGTGGCAAAAACGGCGGCATCGACGAAATCACGCCGGACGGCCTGCGTGCCGCCGGACGCGACTTCACCCTCGACGCCATCGTCTTCGCCACCGGCTTCGACGCCATGACCGGTGCCCTCAACAAGATCGACATTCGCGGCCGCAACGGCGCAGCGCTCGCCGACAAATGGCGCGCCGGCCCGCTCAACTATCTCGGTCTATGCATCAACGGCTTCCCCAACCTCTTCACCATCAGCGGCCCCGGCAGCCCCTCGGTGCTGACCAACATGATCGTCTCGATCGAGCAGCACGTGCGCTGGATCGGCGATTGCATCACCTGGCTGCGCACCCAAGGCCATCAGCAAATCGAAGCCACACCGGCAGCCGAGCGCGACTGGGTAGCCCACGTCAACAGTGTCGCCGCACAAACCATCTACCCCAGCTGCAACTCCTGGTACCTCGGTGCCAACGTGCCCGGCAAGACGCGCGTCTTCATGCCGCTGCCGGGTTTCCCCGCGTATGTGGAGAAGTGTGAGGCGGTGGCGGCGGAGGGGTATGCGGGGTTTGTGTGTGCGTGATGGAGTGATGAGTCGAAGCCAAACGAGCGGCGGCGTAAAGTAGCAGCACACTTGCCGTTGTTGTTTCCAGCCAATTGGATGGCTGCTTCACGTTTGAGGATCAATGTTGTCCAGAGTAAATCCGCTAGCTCTGCTGCTCTGCGTCGTCCTCATGGTTCTTGGTCTGGACGGGGTTGTGGGGCACGAGACAATTGGGCTCGCGTTGGGGGGCGGTGCGAGCAACTTCTATTCGGTATATGGTCGCGTAGCGATCATTTTCGGTGCCGCATATTTGCTGGCGGCAGTCGCTGTCCTTGTTGGGTGGGGCTTCCCCAAACTGACAAGCCGCTATGTATGGATAACCCCGTTTCGTGAAGTCCTATTTTTCCTTGCCGCGGTCTGCTTCTTTTTGGGTGCGCTTGAATCAGTCCGCGAGTATTTATTCCCGTCATTGCGCCCGCTCTGAGTAAAAGAGACTTCGATTCGCTTTTCTTGCCCAAAAACGCAACCCAAACCGCAACCTTGATTTGTAGTCCTGCCATGACCACAGTGAATGGACCTACATCCATCGAAATGAGCATCACATGATCGCCGCTGATACCTACGTCCGGCCCGCAGTGACACTGGCACCAAGGAGCGCGCCGCCGATGCGCTCGAAGCCATGGGCCTGTCGATTTCCGACGCGATTCGCCTCCTGATGCTGCGAATTGCCGACGAGCGCCGTCTACCGTTTGAAGTCAAAGCACCCAACCTGGTCACGCGCAAGGCCATTGTGTACAAATGCCCCCGGTGCAGGCGGCCTGATCGGGCGCAATGGTGGTTGCAACCAGAGTGGCCAATCCGCAGCGCCGAGCCAGGCCTCGTTCACCTCCATGTCGATAGCGCACATACGCGGCAGGCGGATTGATGCGCAGCGCGGTGGTGGTTCACGGAATAGATTCTTCTACGCCGTATTGCCAACAGTGGCTCTGGGAGCGGGTTGCAGGGCTGCATCTGGCTGTAAGGTGCGCTGGCAGCGGGTTTGAGGCCCATTCAATAATAAAAATAGATCCAACCCCCTTTGATTGCTGAAGGAAGGCACGTGAACGCGAAACAGTTGGTGAAGCGCTATATGGCTGGCAGGCTGGGTAGATGGCTTGACCTGAGAGGCTGCGACCTCAAGGGCATCTCGCTGCCCACAAGCATGTCTGGCTCGCTAGTCGTGAGCGACTGTGACCTTCGGGGCATCACGCTGCCAACCAGAATCGGTCACTTGCTTGACCTGAGCACCTGCGACCTCAAGGGCATCACGCTGCCAACCAACATCGGTGACTCGCTTTACCTGCGCGGCTGCGATCTCAAGGGCATCACTTTGCCAGCCAGCCTGCGTGGCTCGCTTGACCTGAGGGGCTGCGACCTTGAGGGCATCGCGCTGCCAACCTGGATCGGTGGCTCGCTTGACCTAAAGGGTTGTGACCTCAAGGGCCTCACGCTGGCCGGCCTGGAAGCGCTCTATGGCAGGCGTGGTCGCGCAGTATCTGTGCGTGACGATGACATTCTATGGATTGGAGATGACGGAATGTACACGGCGAAGTATCACGGGCCACTTACATTGGCCCAGGCAATCGCGCATTGGCGTGAAGACGAACGTGAACGCGGGCGCCAATTCACTACCTCACTGAAGAAACAATCACTTAAAAATCCGACTTCTCTGTTTAACCGGGTGCTGCCTCATCTGCTCATTGGGCTGTTGATCTGCATGCTGATCTGGGTGTTGATCTGATCAACACTCGCGGGCCTTTAAAGAAAACCGTTGGCAGGAGCGGTTCTTTGAAGCACTGCGTGAATCAAATGGCGGCGAAGCCCTTGGCCATCGACACCGGTCCGCGCGGATCGCGCGGCACCAGCTCCTGACGTGCAGGATCGACCAGCAGATCGAGGTCTTCCATCGGAATTGCACCGAGCAACACTTCATCGCCAAACACCATGGCGCCGACGAAGCAGGTGCGGCCCGCTGCTTCCACGCGAATCGGCCCGACATAGGGGGCATCGACGCTGCGTCCATCAGCAAACGTGACGCGGCGGATACGTTCAGCGGCGAGATTGAGTTGGCGCGAGAGTGATTCCGGGATGCACAAGTGCAATGCGCCGGTATCGACCAGAGCTTGCGCAACAACCGGTATCGAGCCAGGCTGCTTCGGATTGTCGAGTTTGATGCTCGCGCGTACCAGGCCCATGGTGATCTCCGTAACGGCGTGTGCGGTAATTGTATTCCCGTCCAGTCTTTGACGGTGCTCCGGTTCCACCTTCAGGTGGCAATTGCCCGGTAACGCCGATGAACGGCGCGCCGGTAGCGCAAGCCGTGTCTGCGGCTGTCACGGAAGGCAGCACCCTGACGCTCAGCCCGCCGGCAGGCGATGTGGATTCGGCGGCGTCCAGTCTCAGCGTAGGCATCGTCATCGCGCCTTTGCACGGCTCGGTGGTGGTCAATGCCGATGGCGCTGTCAGCCATACTTGACCGCCACATACCATACCGTCAAGAACGGCTCCAGCAGCCATTGTTGTGGAGGTGAATGCCTGAAACCGTTGATGGGAGCGGTTCCCAGAAGACCTGCTCGAGCGAAACGGCAATAACGGCCTTGGGCTTGGACGCCGGCCTGCGCGGGCTGCCGATACCCGCCCACCGATCGCGTCTCGCTCTTCCCGGCATCCCCTGGCACATCATCCAGCGCGGCAACAATCGCGCCGTCTGCTTTCATGGCGAAGACGATTACCAGTTCTACCTGCACTACCTGAATAAATTTTCCGGCAAATTCGGGTGCCCCATTCACGCTTACGTGCTGATGACCAATCACGTGCATCTGCTGTTCACCCCCGAAAAGCGGAGTCGGCAGGGCTGATGATGAAGCACCTGGGACAGCGCTACGTGCAATACGTCAGTCGCACCTATCGGCGCACCGGCACGCTGTGGGAAGGCCGCTGGAAGGCCGCTGGAAGGCCGCTTCCGGTCATGCCTGACGCAGACCGAGGACTACGTGCTGGCGTGTTATCGCTACATTGAGATCAACCCGGTGCGCGCGGGCATGGTCATGAAACCATCAGACTATCGCTGGTCGAGCTACCATGCGAACGGACTGGGAAAAGCCGACATGATCGTTACCCCGCACCACGAAAACACACGACACGGGCGGACCGGGGCTGCGCGGCCCGAGGCCTATCGCGGCTTGTTCCGGGCGCACGTCTATGACTCGCTGACAGATGAAATCCGGGATGCGACCAATGGCAACTTTGCACTGGGCGACCAACGCTTTCAATCGCAGATTGCCAAAGCGCTGGGCAGACGGGTGACGCGCGGCGTTGCCGGGCGGCCCGGGGAGAATGCGGCAGAGAAGGACCAACGCCAAGGCGAGTTGCTTTGAATAAACGTGGTCTGTCCCCGATTACACCCGATTACACCGATTACACGAAAATCGGTTTGCGTCTTGTTGACAGGTTTTTTAATACTATATACTGTTACAGTTATTTAGATGCCGTCTCCCGCAATGGAAAACTCAAGCCAGTTCCTCCTGTATACCGCGCCGAATGGGGCGGTGAAGGTGGACGTTTTCCTCAAAGACGAATCGGTCTGGCTGACGCAGAAGGCGCTGGCGGAATTGTTTGGCGTTCAGCGTCCGGCCATCACCAAACACTTGGGAAACATCTTTTCGTCAGGGGAATTGGCTGAAATCTCAGTATGTTCCATTGTGGAACATACTGCCGCCGACGGAAAAACCTACTCTGCAAAATATTACAACCTCGATGCCATCATCGCCGTCGGCTACCGGGTCAACAGCTTCCAGGCCACCCAGTTCCGCATCTGGGCGACCAAGACGCTGCGGGAGTTCATCACCAAGGGTTTCGTCCTCGATGACGAGCGGCTCAAACAGGGTAAGCGCGCCTTCAGCAAGGATTACTTCGATGAACTGCTCGAGCGCATCCGGGAAATCCGCGCCAGCGAGCGGCGCTTCTATCAAAAGATCACCGACATCTACGCGCTCTCCGTGGATTACAGCGCGGACGCGCCGCTCACCAGGGAGTTTTTCGCCAGCGTGCAAAATAAACTGCACTGGGCGATCACCGGCCAGACGGCGGCGGAACTGATCTACGCGTCAGCCGATGCCGCCACGATCTACATGGGCCTGACGACATGGGCGCACGCGCCGGGCGGCAAGATTCTGAAGTCCGATGTGACGGTGGCAAAGAACTACCTGAACGAGGCGCATCTGAAGGAACTGAACCGCATCGTTTCTGCCTACCTTGACCTGGCGGAGAATCGCGCCGAGCGGGGCATCGTGATGAAGATGACCGATTGGGTGAGCTTCCTGCACAACTTTCTCGCACTGGCGAGCTATCCGATTTTGCAAGACAGCGGCAAAGTGAGCGCGCTGGAGGCCAGGCTCAAGGCCGAGGGGGAATACGAGATTTACCGTCAGCGGCAGGA
>JANOYK010000536.1:0-3603 GCA_031428855.1 Burkholderiales bacterium
AAAGCGCGGGTTGCGATAGCCCCACATCGCGTCGAGCGTGTTGACGAGGCGGAACAGGACTGCGCCCGGTGCGCCCAGCAGGATGAACCAGAACAGCGTGCCGAACACGGCGTCGTTGCCGTTCTCCAGCGCCGACTCAACAGCGGCACGGGCGATGCCGGTTTGATCGAGGTTGGAGGTGTCGCGCGACACGATGCGCGCGGTGAGCGCGCGTGCCTCGTCAAGCTGCTGATGTTCGAGCGCGGTGGCAATCGGCGCGATGTGCTGCTTGAGGCTGGTGGCACCAAGCGCGGCGTAGAGGGCGAGCACGTGGATGGCCCACGCCAAGGGCTTTCCAGATTCCGCTAACGTGAACCATAGGGCGGCGGCGCTCAAGGGCAGCACCGCGAGCGCCCATGCCAGCGTGCCGGTGAGACGCGAGAACCGGTGTTGTGGTGCCCGGTTGGTGGTGCGCTCGATCAGACCTGCCAGATGGCCGAATCCGACCAGCGGGTGAAAGCGGCGCGGTTCGCCGAGCAGCCGGTCCAGCACGATGCCGGCCAGCAGCAGACACAGCAGTTCAACCGGGTGGAGACTGACCAACATGCTGACCCAGCTACCCTTTGACGGCAACCGGGCAGCCGGCCACGATCAAGCGCACCTGCTGCGCGACGGTGGCGATGCGCTGATGCAAGCGCCCGGCCTCGTCGATAAAAAAACGCGACACCGCGCCCATCGGCGTGACGCCACACCCCATTTCGTTTGACACCAGAATGATGTTGCCGGGCAGGTGCAGCAGTACTTCAAGCAAGGCATCGCGCCGCTGTGCGAACTGGGGGCCGGGATCGACCGGGCCGTTGTCCGGATAGTGGGTGCCGCCATCGAACAGCAGGTTAGAGAGCCACAGGGTCAGGCAATCGACCAGCACACAAGTGTTCGCCGCCGCGTGCCGTTGCAGCGCGCCCGCCAGATCGAGCGGCGCTTCCACTGTGCGCCACGCCGCCGGCCGGCGCGCGCGGTGATGTGCGATGCGCGCCGCCATCTCGGCATCACCCGCTGTGGCGGTGGCGAGGTAGACCACCGGCTGCATCATTTGCTGCGCACATTGCGCTGCCATCTGCTCCGCATACGCGCTCTTGCCTGAACGCGCGCCGCCCAATACCAAAGTGATTGCCATAGGGGCCTGATTATCGCATCGCGCGAGTGCGATAATTCACGGTTTTCAGAGAGAAAAACTGGCTCATGCGCGGCACCTTGATGGTTCAGGGCACAACGTCGGACGCGGGCAAGAGCACGCTGGTGGCGGGCCTCGCGCGGGTGCTGCGGCGGCGCGGCGTGGCAGTGGTGCCATTCAAGCCGCAAAACATGGCGCTCAATAGCGCGGTAACAAGTGACGGCGGCGAGATCGGCCGCGCCCAGGCGTTGCAGGCGCAGGCAGCCGGCCTCGCGCCGCATACCGACATGAACCCGGTGCTGTTGAAACCCAACTCCGACACCGGCGCGCAAATCATCATTCACGGCAAAGTGCGCGCCGACATGGACGCGCGCAACTATCACGACTACAAACCGCGCGCGATGGCAGCGGTGCTTGAATCGTACGAGCGCCTCAAGCAGCGCTACGACGTGGTGCTGGTCGAGGGCGCGGGCAGCCCGGCCGAAATTAATCTGCGTGACCGCGACATCGCCAACATGGGTTTTGCTGAAGCGGTCGATTGCCCGGTGGTGCTGGTGGCTGACATCGACCGTGGCGGCGTGTTCGCGCATTTGACCGGCACGCTTGATTGTTTATCGGCCAGCGAACAGGCGCGCACGCGCGGTTTCATCATCAACCGTTTTCGCGGTGACAAGACGCTGCTCGATCCCGGCCTCGCCTGGCTCGAAGCCAAAACCGCCAAGCCGGTGTTTGGTGTGTTGCCGTATCTGCATGGGTTGCAGCTTGATGCGGAAGATGGCATTCAGACGGAGCAGGGCGGCGCAGTGGGGGGCTCGGTGAGTTCCGCAGTCGGCAACCCGATGGGCAAATCAGCGCGCCGCCTCAAGGTGATCGTGCCGGTCACGCCGCGCATTTCCAATCACACCGATTTTGATGCCCTGCGTGCGCACCCGCAAGTTGATCTCACCTTTGCCGGGCCGGGGCAAACAGTACCGCCGGCTGACCTCATCATTCTGGCGGGCACCAAGGCCACCACCACTGATCTTGCGTGGCTGCGCGCGGCCGGCTGGGAAGCGGTATTGCAGCGCCATCTGCGTTATGGCGGCAAAGTCATCGGCATTTGCGGCGGCATGCAAATGCTTGGGCGCGCGCTGCACGACCCGCATGGCAGCGAAGGGCCGGCCGGCCGGATGGCGGGTTTGGGCCTGCTCGATTACGACACCACCTTCGCGCGAGAGAAACAACTGCGTCAGGTGCGCGGCACCTTGTGTCTTGACGGCGCACCAGAAGTGACCGGCTATGAAATTCACATGGGTGTGAGCAGCGGCGCGGCGCTTGAGCGTCCGTCTAGCCTGCTGGAGGGAAGCGTCGCTGATGACGGTGCGGCCACAGGTGGCAACGGTGCCGCAACCCAGTGCGTCAAAGCAGCCGAAGGTCACCGCGCGGATGGTGCCATCTCGCCCGACGGTCAAGTGCTCGCCACCTATCTGCACGGCGTGTTCGATCATCCCGCCGCCTGCAAGGCCCTGCTGCAATGGGCCGGGCTGGCCGGTGCGCAAGCGCTCGATCTGAACGCACTGCGCGAAGCCAGTCTCGAACGGCTCGCCGACACGCTCGAACAACACCTCGATTTGCCACGCTTGCTGGCGCAGATTCGCCCATGAGCACCGCTGCTTTATCCATTTTTTAATCGTCACGCCACCTATCGCCATGACCGATCCGCTCCACCCCGTGCTCGCCGATATTGATGACGCCCCCCTGCGCACCCGCGTGCAGCATCTGCTCGACCATAAAACCAAACCGCTCCATTCTTTGGGCCGCATCGAATCCCTCGCGCTGCAACTGGCCTTGATTCAAGGGCGCGAGCAGCCGCAGCTTGATGCCCCGCAAATGCTGGTCTGCGCCGCCGACCACGGCATTGCCGCACGCGGCGTGTCGGCTTACCCGAGCGACGTCACCTGGCAGATGGTGGAAAACTTCCTCGCAGGCGGCGCAGCGGTGTCGGTGCTGGCGCGCCAGCATGGCATTGCGCTCACCGTGGCCGATTGCGGCGTGCGCCATGACTTCGCGCCGCGCGCCGGGCTGATCGTGGCCAAGGCCGCGCACGGCACGCAAGATAGCTCGCAGGGCGCAGCGATGACACGCGCCCAATCCGAAGCCGCGCTCGCGCACGGCGCGGCCATCGTCAAATCATTGCCCGGCAACGCGCTGCTGCTGGGCGAAATGGGCATCGGCAACACCTCGGCTGCGGCGCTGTTGATGGCGCGCTTCACCGGCCTGCCGCTGGCGCGCTGCGCCGGGCGCGGCACCGGGCTCGACGACGCCGGCTTCGCACGCAAGCTCGCGGTGCTGCATGAAGCGCTGGCCCTGCATGCGGCAGTGCGCGAACCGCTCGATCTGCTCGCCGCGCTCGGCGGGCTCGAAATCGCCACGCTCACCGGTGCCATGCTGCAAGCCGCGCACGAGCGGCG
>JANOYK010000537.1:0-8856 GCA_031428855.1 Burkholderiales bacterium
ATACGACGGGCAGCGCTTGAATCGCTACCGTGTGTGGCATCCGCGCGACCACATATCCATCGAGTACTCGAGGCGCAACCCTGACGGGACGATCGGGGTAGGGAGCGTGATCCATCTGACCGAGATGTTTGGTGCCAACCCCGATTACCTGATGGACCTACACACCGAGATCACGAAGCTCGATGAGCAGGGCTTCGCCCACCGGCCAAGGTTTCACGGGCTGCGGCTTGTTCGAATGGACTACGAATTCAACGCCGTTGAGCCGGGTACTCGCTATCGCAACAGCCTGACGGTGGGCGCGCAAGGGTTCGCCGGATGGATTGTCAACCCGCTGATTCGAATGTTTGCCTTCGACGAGGCGCGGGGCCGCGCCTGGATAAAACACAACATCGAAGAGGTGGGCAACTTTGAGTCGTTTCTGCCGCAACTCTACGCCGCAGAGGCTGGCGTTAAATCCAGAGGCGAGACGAGGCCCAGCCCGGCGCTGCAGGGGGCGCGATGAAGCCGCGCGCCCCTGAGCGTATTCGTTGGGCCTTGTCGACTTACTTCTTGACTCGCTGGCTGACTCTCCCGATCCGGACATAGAGGAAGCTTGGCGTCTTGAAATCAGGCGCAGGGTTGCCGCATACGAGCGCGGTGAGGCCGTTCTCTACGACGCTGAAGAAGTGATGACCGAGGCCAAGCGGCTCGCGCCGTGATGCGTCTGCGCCTTGACTCCGCCGCGCGAGCTGATCTGCCTCACGAAAGTTGATCTGCCACACAGCGGCACAGCGCCGTTCACGGTTACGCCGAACCCTTGCAGCGTCAAGCGATAAGAACCGCTCCCACCAACGATTTCAGCCATGCATACGGCTGAGAAGTCCAATCCATGCGCCTCTTGGCTGATTGGCGATTGGCATGCCTGGGCGCAGGTTGACGCGACGCAACTCGCATCAACGCCCGCGCGTGCAACTTTAGTTGGCGTAACCCGGCAGTTCCCGGTCAAGCACGCGCATCATCGCTTCGAAATACAGGCGCTCGCGCTCGCCGCGCGGATGGCGCTCGTCCGGCGGGGCAGCTTGCACTTGCGCGGTGATCTCGTCTGACAGAATTTGCAGCGGCTGGCCGGTGCTCATCGCCAGCACCTGGGCGCGGCACACGCGCTCGAGTTTGTAGAGCCGCCGGTAGGCTTGCGCCACGGTGTTGCCCACCACCAGCACGCCGTGGTTTTTCATGAACAGCACTTGCTTGTTGCCGATCAGGTGTGCCAGGCGCTCGCCCTCTGCCACGAAGTCTGCCGTGCCCCGATAGGTGTTGTCGTACGCCACATGGCCGTGGAAGAAGGCTGCGGTCTGGCTGGCTGGCAGCAGGCGGTTGTCTTGCAGCATGTTGAGCGCGACCGCCCAGGTCTGGTGGGTGTGCAGCACCACGCGGGCGCCGGTGATGCGGTGGATCGGTGCGTGGATGCATTGCGCCGACAGCTCGACCACGCCACGGCCTTCGAGCGTTTCGCCCTTTTCATTGAAGACGATCATGTCGCTCGCCTTGGCCTCTGACCAGTGCAGGCCGAACGGCAGGATCAGATAGCGGTCATCGGCACCCGGCACCGTCAGGGTGAAGTGGTTGTCGATGCCTTCGTCGAGGTCGTCATGCACTGCGAGGCGGTAGGCGGCGGCGAGATGGGTCTTGGCCTGCTGCATTGCATCGGTGGCATTGCTGGTGTGGGAGGACTTTAATGGTGTGACGGACATGGTGCACCTCAGCGGGATGGTTGACGGGGAAGGGGAAGGGGAAGGGAAAGGGGAAGTATAGCGAGGCACCGGGGCGGGGTCTTGCGGGGTTTAGATCGGCCGGACCGGAATTGATCTGATGGCGGCAATGCAGCGCTCCCCCTTGGTTGACGCAAACGGCACCGGTACTGCTTCGGCTCGCAGATAAGTTCGGGCGCTTTCAGGGCACAACTGACAGCGAGCGCTTTGAAATTTTGCGCTGGCTGTTTTGGGACAACCATAAACTGAGCGGGTACATGGCGGCCTACCGCTACCGGCGCGCATTTGTGGAACAGTCGAATCCGGATGTGCCGGCTTTCATGAAAAGCAGGATCGATGATTTCCTGCACCTCCTTGAGGGAGAGCTGCAACAGCGGACGTTTATTGCCGGGGATGGTCCGGCCGTTGCCGATTTATCGATGACGGGTTATCTGGTGTTTCCGCCCCACGAGAGCGGATACGATGTTGCGGTGAGCCGAAGCCGGTGACGCCGGTCACCCAGCCCGCTGCCGCGCTTCATGCACCCGTGCCAGTGTTGCATCAGCGATCACATCAATGGCTGCGTCAGGAAACGGTGACACGCAGCTCACGTTGATTTCGCACAGCACGTAGGTGTCGTCACCGGCGGTATTTTTGGGGCCGAGCAGGAAGTCGCAATCCCAGATGATGGGCAGGCTTGCGGTGTCGATCCGCATCTCGCGCTGCAATTGCGGCACCCACCCGGTCTCCAGTGCCTGCTTGAGCGATTGGAACTGCGGCAGCGTGGGAGGGTGATACAGGCGCGGTGTGGTGGCGGGTGGCGCGCCCAGCGTCATGCCAGCCGCATCGGACGCGGCGGGGCACAGCGCGTTGACCGCCTGATGGCCGAAGCCGGCCACCTTGTCATGCACCAGATAGCAGCGCACCATGCCTTCGGGCAGGCGCACTTGATAGGCTTGGTTGATGAGGCGGCCATTGCCTTCGAAATATTGCGCGCAGCGCGCGATGAATTGGTGCAACGGCAGCGTTTCATCCACACTGCCGCGCTGGGCGTGGCGCACGCGCACAAACGTTTCTGCCGCGAGCACCGGCTCCACCTTCCACACGCCGTTGCCGCCATTGCCGCGATATTGCTTGAGCACGCGTGCTTGGCCCGCTGCGATTTGGGCGGCGAGGGTGTGCGCCAGTTGGCCGATGTGCATGTGCTGTTGTGTGTCTTCAACCCCCCAGCCCATGTGGCGCGTCTGCACCAACACTTCCTTGGTGCCGAGTTTGAGAATCACATCGGGATGGGTGCTGACATACACGCCGCTGGCGGCCACCTCGCGCAGCAGCGCATCAAGCTGTGAGCGGCCGCGCCCGCCCTCGATCGGGTTTACCCAAACGAGCACGCCGTCCATTTGCAGCAATTGCGTGCGCACCGCATTGGCGAAGTCATCGTGATAGATGGCGGGTTCGGCATGCACGCCGGCGCGCGCCAGCGCCTGATACAGCGGCAGGAATTTGCTTTTCTCCGGCGTGGCCGATTGTCTGGCAATGGCGTCGCCGGGGGTGAGAATCGCGACCTTGCCTGCCGGTGAAGCGGGACCATCGTTCATGACAATACCTCCAATGAAACGTTGAAGAGGGATTGCCGCCGCCGGGAATCCCGGAGTGCGGGCGAACTGTCAGAAACCACATGCGACGGTGCCCGCGCCTTGGCGCGCAATGCTGGCAGGATTGAACGGGGCACCGTTTTGGATGGGCATCCTGGGGCATCCTGTTTATCCCCCATCTTGCAACTGCTTGGCTTATTTACACAATTGCACCAGCAAACCGAGTACCGCACACGCGGCGATCACGTGAATCACGTTGCGCTTGAAGCGAAACAACGCCACCGCCGCGCCCAGCGCAATCAGTGCTGATATCCCATCAAACGTGCCGTCAAAACCTTTCGGCCACAACACGTGATAACCGAAGAACAGCGCGAGGTTGACGATCACCCCGACCACCGCCGCTGTGATGGCAGTGAGCGGCGCGGTGAATTTGAGATTGCCGTGTGTGGTCTCTACCAGCGGGCCGCCGGTGAGAATGAAAATGAACGAGGGCAAAAACGTGAACCAGGTGACGATGCTGGCCGCCACTGCGCCCGCGAGAAACAGGCTCTCGGGGCCGAACAGCGCCTTGACATAGCCGCCGACAAAACCGACGAAGGCCACCACCATGATGAGCGGGCCGGGTGTGGTTTCACCGAGCGCCAAGCCGTCGATCATTTGCACCGGCGTGAGCCAGCCGAAGTCGACCACCGCGCCCTGATACACATAGGGCAGCACCGCATAAGCACCGCCGAAGGTGAGCAACGCCGCCTTGGTGAAGAACCAGCCCATCTGCGTGAATGTGTGCTGCCAGCCCCAGGTCGCGGTCATGGCCGCCATCGGCAGCGCCCACAGTGCCGCGCCAATCACGGCGACGCGGGTGAAGCGGGCCCAGGTAAAGAGCGCATGCGCAGGCGTGGGGGTGTGGTCGTCGATGATGGCTGCGCCATACGATTTCTTGCCGCCCGCGCCGTGGCCGCCGGCCTTGTAGGCACCGGGTGCAAAGCGGCCATGCAGCGCGCCGATCAGGCCCGCCGCGATCACGATCACCGGAAACGGTGTGTTGAACCCGAAGATGGCGACGAACGATGCCGCGGCAATCAGCCACGGCACCACGCCCTTCAAGGCGCGCGAGCCGATGCGGTGCGCGGCTTGCAGCACGATGGCGGTGACGGCGGGCTTGATGCCGTAGAACAAGCCGGCCACCAGCGTGGTGTTGCCAAAGGCAATGTAGATCCACGACAACGCGATCAGGATAAACAAGGACGGCAGCACGAACAGCACGCCTGCGACGATGCCGCCCCAGGTGCGGTGCATCAACCAGCCGATGTAGGTGGCAAGCTGCTGCGCCTCGGGGCCGGGCAGCACCATGCAGTAGTTGAGCGCGTGCAAAAACCGCGCTTCAGAAATCCAGCGGCGCTTCTCGACCAGCTCGGCATGCATGATCGCAATCTGCCCGGCGGGGCCGCCAAAGCTGATGAAGCCGAGCTTGAGCCAAAAGCGCAATGCCTCGGAGAATCTTGGTGGGAGCGGGTCTGCGGATGAGGGGGCAGCGGGCCGAGAGGGTGCGGGCGGCGCGGCGGTGTCCATGATGGGTCCCTGTAAACATCGCAGAACTTGGGCGATTCGGACACCGCCTGTGAAACCGGGAGTCTGCGCGAGTCCCGGATGTGCGAATGGTAAAAGCGCTCCGCCAAAAATGCAAGCGGTGTGCCATTCGGTTTGTCATTCGGTTTGCCATTCGCTGCCAACCGCGTGGCTGTGTGCATTGCGGTGTGGGTTGCTGCGCTGGCGCGCCGCGCCGCAGATGGCGTCAGGCCGAAGATCGTTGGCAGGAGCGGCTCTCAGCCCTCATGTGCCATCACGCCGGTTTGCGCCACCGGTCAGATCAAGCGCGTACCCGGTCAGTGCCGGATCATCGGCGCAGGGTTGCGCGATGAACTGCAACTGGCGCATCAGCGCGCGCATCGGCGCGTTGATGGTCAGCACCGAGCCGGTCATGCGCTGATACCCGGCGGCGCGTGCGGCGTCGATCAGGCGCTGCATCAGCAGCTTGCCAACACCACGCCGCTGCCACGCATCAGCCACGGTGACGGCAAATTCGCATGCGGTGCCGCTCGCGTCGGGTGAGTAGCGCGCCACGCCGGCCATCAGCGGGCCGGCGGCGGCAGAGGCGCTTGCGGCGGCCACGGGCGGCTCTGCGCAGGCTGCGCCGTCATTCACGGGCAGCGCAATCAGCGCCATCTCGCGCTCGTAGTCCAGTTGCGTGAAGCGCGCCAGCAAACGCGGCGACAGGGTGCGCGCCGGGTGGAAAAACCGCATGTAGCGCGTCTGGTCTGACAAGCCTTCGACAAACGCGCGTTCCATGGTTGCATCTTCCGGGCGGATCGGGCGCACCAGCATGGCGCTGCCCTCGCGCAAGGTTTCAATTTGCTCCAGCCGCGCCGGATACGGGTGAATCGCCAGATGGGTGTAGCGCGCGTCATCCGCAAAACGCGCCGGGTCGATCACCACGCGCGCGTCGAGCGCCACCGCACCGGCCTCATCCACCGTCAGCGGGTTGATGTCCATTTCACGCAGCCACGGCAGCGCGCACACCATGTCTGACACGCGCAGCAGCACCTCCACGATTGCTGCATGGTTGGCCGCCGGAATATGGCGGTATTGCGCCAGCAGCCGCGCGATGCGGGTGCGCTCGATCAGGTCTTCGGCCAGACGGCGGTTGAGCGGCGGCAGGCCGATGGCGTTGTCGCGCAGCAGTTCCACCGCCACGCCGCCCGCGCCGAAGCTGATGACCTGGCCAAACACGGCATCGCGCGCCACCCCAATCATGAGTTCGCGCCCAAAGCGTTTTTCCACCATTGGCTGAATCGCCACGCCGTCAAGCCGCGCGTCCGGCCGCAGGTGCGCAGTGCGCGCGATCAGATTGCGGAATTCGCGTTCGAGCTCGGGCAGGTCGCGCACATGCAGCGTGACGCCCTGCACATCGGACTTGTGCGCAATATCGGGCGACACAATTTTCAGTGCGAGAGGGAAGCCAATCTCGGGGCCGATGCGGATGGCATCGACCAGCGTCGCCGCCACCTCGGTGCGCGGTGTGGCAATACCGAACCAGCCGAGCAATTGTTTTGACTCGGGTTCGGAGAGCAGCGTGCGCCCGGCCGCGCCCACGCGGCGTGCCAATCCGTGGGCCGCCGCAATGTCGGCTGCCATGTCCCCGGTGAGTGGCGGCGGCACCTGCAACAACAACTCTTGCGCGCGGGTGTAGGCGGCCAGTGTGGCAAAGCCCTGCACGCCGGCCTCGGGCGAGTCAAACGCGGGCATGCCGGCTGCCTCCATCACGGCGCGCCCGGCGCGCACACCGGCTTCACCGAGCCAGCCGGTCAGCACCGGTTTGGCCGATGCCTGCGCCAGCGGCAGCAGCGCGCGCGCGGCGTCTTCGGCCGTCATCATGATCTGCGGGCAAAACAGCGTGAACACACCATCGACACCGGGGTCTGCCAGCAGCGGTGCCAGCGCCGCAGTGAAGCGCTGCGGCGTGGCATCGCCAATGATGTCAACCGGATTACCGTGTGACCAGTGGGCCGGCAGCGTGGCGTTCAGACTCGCCACCGTGTCCGCTGACAACAGCGCCAGCTCGACGCCGCGCTCCGGCGCGCAGTCCGCTGCCATCACCCCCGGTCCGCCGCCATTGGTGAGAATGGCGAGGCGGTTGCCGCGCGGCAAGCGCCCGGCACCGAGCAGGCGCGCAGCGGCAAACAGCTCGCCGTAGCTGCGCGCGCGCACCACCCCGGAGCGATGCAACGCCGCCTCGAACACGGCATCGTCGCCCACCATCGCGCCGGTGTGGCTTAGCGCCGCGTGTGAGCCGCCCGCGTGCCGGCCGGCTTTCAGCACCACCACCGGCTTGGTGCGCGCGGCCGCGCGCAGCCCGCTGATAAAGCGGCGCGCATCATGCACCCCTTCGACATAGAGCAGGATCGAGGTGGTCGCTTCGTCATACAGCAGGTAATCGAGCACCTCGCCAAAGTCCAGGTCAATCGCCGCGCCGAGCGAGATGACGCTGGAGAAGCCAATGCCGGCTGACCAGGCCCAGTCCGTCAATGCGGCGCAGATGGCACCCGATTGCGACACCAGCGCAATGCCGCCAGGCTTGGCCGCACCGCGCGAAAACGTCGCGTTAAGGCCAATCGATGGCCGCATGATGCCCAGACAGTTTGGGCCGATCAGCCTAAGACCGTTGGTGTGAGCGGTTGTCCGCACATCGTTTTCAAGCGCCTTGCCGTCCGCGCCGGTTTCGCCAAACCCGGCCGTGAGCACCACTGCATGGCGGGTGCCGGCCCGCGCCGTGTCACGCAGCACCGCGCTCACGCTGCGCGCCGGTGTCACCACCACCGCGAGGTCAGGCGCCTGCGGCAGTGCCGCCAGTGAAGACACGCAAGCGATGCCGTCCACCGCATCGTATTTGGGATTGACCGGATGCAGCGCGCCGGTGAAGCCGCCTTGCCGAATATTGGCGAACACCGCATGGCCGAGCGAGCCAGCGCGCACACTCGCGCCGATCACGGCGATGCTGCGCGGTTCAAACAGGGGCTTGAGATAGTGGCCGGACATGCTGGCATTGATTTAATCATGCCTATGCGGGCGGCGTTTGATCCAGGTCAACTGCGCAGCGTGGGCAGTGTTTAGCATCGGCAGACGATGACCTGAGGTGGTGAACAGCGGCGCAGTGCAGTCCACGCCATAGAAGAGAGGGGTGCCAATGCCCGCAGCAAAGCGCACAGACAGAGCAGAAGCAGACGCCGGCGCGGTGCTGGCAGTGGAAGGGATTCATTGCAGCTCCTGCACCCGCCTGATCGAACTGCGCGTCGGCGCATTGCCCGGTGTTGCAGCGGTGGAAGCGCAGCTGGCAACCCATCGCGTGCGGGTGCGCTGGGACGCCGCTGTCACTGACCTGCATGCCATCCTCGCTGTCATCACGCGCGCGGGCTACCGCGCCTGGCCGGTCGGTGCAGCGGCGGCGGGTGTCCACGGCGCAGTGCAGCGGCGCGTACAGCGCACCGCGCTTTGGCGCCTGTTTGTGGCCGGCTTCGCGATGATGCAGGTGATGATGTACGCCTTCCCCGCCTATCTCGCAGGCGATGGCGAGATGAGCGCCGACATCGACCTGCTGCTGAAACTGGCGAGCTTCGTGCTCACCGTGCCGGTGCTGCTGTTCTCCGCTGCGCCGTTCTACAGCGGTGCCTGGCGTGATCTGCGCCTGCGCCGCATCGGCATGGATGTGCCGGTGGCGGCCGGCATCAGCGTCACGTTCGCGGCCAGTGTGTGGGCCACCTTCGTCAGCCCCGGCCCGGTCTATTACGACTCGGTGTCGATGTTCGTGTTTTTGCTGCTCGGCGGGCGCACCCTGGAGTCGTGGGCGCGCGCCCCCGCGGCCCCCCCCCATTAAGAGCAGAACCCGGTGGAGCCACCGGGCGCCACCCCGCCCACCCCGGTTACACACTAGCAGGCGGGCGAGCAGATCGACACGGCCCCCCCGCGGGGGGGCGACCCCC
>JANOYK010000538.1:0-1517 GCA_031428855.1 Burkholderiales bacterium
GCAGAACGTGTGGATCAAATCGGAGCGCAGCAACCCGGGCGGCTCGATCAAGGATCGGATTGCGCTCTCGATGGTGGAAGACGCCGAGAAATCGGGCAAGCTGAAACCCGGCGGCACCATCATCGAACCGACCTCGGGCAATACCGGCGTGGGTCTTGCGATGGTGGCCGCAGTGAAGGGATACAAATTGATTCTGGTGATGCCCGACAGCATGTCGGTCGAGCGCCGCCGCCTGATGCTGGCCTACGGCGCGAAGTTTGAGCTGACCCCGCGCGAGAAAGGCATGAAGGGTTGTATCGCGCGTGCCGAAGAACTGGTGGCGGCGACGCCGGGCGCGTGGATGCCACAGCAGTTCGAAAATGCCGCCAACATCGAGGTGCATGCGCGCACCACCGCACAGGAAATTCTGGCTGATTTTCCGCAGGGTCTCGATGCGCTCATCACCGGTGTCGGCACCGGCGGCCATTTGACCGGTTGCGCGCAGGTGTTGAAAAAAGCCTGGCCAAAATTGAAAGTGTTTGCGGTCGAGCCATCGGCCTCGCCGGTGATCTCGGGTGGCGCGCCCGCGCCACATCCGATTCAGGGCATCGGCGCGGGTTTCATTCCCGCCAATTTGCACACCGCCCTGCTCGATGGCGTGATTCAAGTGGAAGCCGAAGCCGCCCGCGAGATGGCACGGCGCTCGGCGCGTGAAGAAGGCATCTTCGTCGGCATCTCGTCGGGCGCGACGCTGGCGGCGATAGCGCAAAAACTGCCGGAACTCGCCAAGGGTGCCAGCGTGCTTGGTTTTAACTACGACACCGGCGAGCGTTATTTCTCCATCGATGGATTTTTGCCGACGGAATAAAGCGGCGCATCCGCCTGTTTGATGCGCGCGTATCTGCTGTAACGGGCGCGTGTCCGCTCACCCGTCATTCACTTTTTTCAAAGGATTTTTTCATGCGTCAATCTCTCAAGCACTTCCTGTTCATCGGCACCCTGCTCGCCCTCGTTGGCATGGCCGGTTGCGCGCCGCTCATCACCCAAAGTCCGGGCAAGGGCCTAAGCCCGGTCAACGCCGTTTCGGAAGGCGACGACAAGCACCTGATGCTGTTTGGCCACGACGTGGTGAGCTACTTCACCGAAAACACCCACAAGCCGGGCCTGCCCGCGATCAAGAGTGTTTACAAGGAGGTGACGTTCCGCTTCTCCAAGCCCGAGCACAAGGCGCTGTTTGACGCTGCGCCGGAAAAATACATTCCGCAATACGGCGGCTACTGCGCCAACGGCATGGCCTACGCGATCCCCTGGGGCGGCGACGCCGACTCGTGGATGGTGCGCGACGGCAAGCTCTACATCTTCGGCGGCAAAGGCTCGCGCGACGCCTACCTGCTCGATGTGCCCAAGAACCAGGCACTGGCCGATAAATACTGGAAGGAAGAAGTCAGCGGCTCGAACGCGTTCTTCCAGCGCACCTGGCGCACCACATTAAGCAGAGTGGCGCACTACAAGAGCGGCAAGGAACTGGCCGACGAAGT
>JANOYK010000539.1:0-2703 GCA_031428855.1 Burkholderiales bacterium
ATGGGTTACGCCAATCCAATTGAGCGCATGGGTATTGAAGCTTTCGCTGCGCAAGCCAAAACCGCGGGCGTCGATGGCGTGCTGGTGGTGGATTACCCGCCTGAAGAGTGCGAAGAGTTTGCCGGTTTGATGCGCGCCAATGGCATCGATCCAATTTTCCTTCTCGCCCCCACCTCGACCGACGCGCGGATTGACGCTGTGGCGCGCGCCGCTTCCGGCTACATCTATTACGTCTCGCTCAAAGGCGTGACCGGTGCTGCGACGCTCGATACCACCGAGGTGGCGCAGCGCATCCCGTTGATTAAATCGAAAGCCAACATTCCGGTTGGCGTCGGCTTCGGCATCCGCGATGCTGCCACTGCCAAAGCGGTCGCAGCGATTGCTGATGCCGTCGTGATCGGCAGCCGCATCATCCAGGAAATGGAAGCGTCCAAGCCGGGTGAAGAGATCGAGAATGTCAAACAATTGATGCGCGGCATCCGCACCGCGATGGATGAAGTTGCGGTGTAATCACACAGTGCTAGATGCGTGCGGATCGGGCGTGAGACCTTGCACAGAACAACAAACTACGAGAGACATTGCGCCGATGTCATTGCGCATTAGATATTGCACATGAGGAGTTACCCATGAGCTGGATCGAAAAACTGCTGCCGCCCAAAATCAACCGCGCCGGCACCGGGCCGAAAAAAAGCGTCCCCGAAGGCCTGTGGGTCAAATGCCCATCGTGCGAGGCCACGTTGTATTCGACGGACCTCTCGAACAACGCGCAGGTCTGCCCCAAATGCACCTACCACCTGCGCATTGGCGCGCGTGACCGCCTCGACTCGCTGCTTGATGCCGAAGGCCGGTTTGAGATTGGCGCCGAAGTGCGGCCGATCGACAGTCTCAAATTCAAGGACAGCCGCAAATATCCGGATCGCCTCAAAGAGGCGATGGAGACGACGGAAGAGACCGATGCCTTAGTGGTGCTGCAAGGTTCGATCCTGACGCTGCCGGTAGTGGTGGCTGCGTTCGAATTCAATTTCATGGGCGGCTCGATGGGCTCGGTGGTGGGTGAGCGTTTTGTGCGCGGCGTCGAGACGGCGGTTGAGCAAAAACTGCCCTTCATTTGCATCACCGCGTCGGGCGGCGCCCGCATGCAGGAGGGCCTGCTGTCGTTGATGCAAATGGCCAAGACCACCGCGTCCCTCACCAAACTCTCGGCCAAACAACTGCCCTTCATTTCGATTCTGACTGACCCCACCATGGGTGGCGTGTCAGCCAGCTTCGCCTTCATGGGCGATGTCGTGATCGCCGAGCCAAAGGCGCTGATCGGCTTCGCCGGCCCGCGTGTGATTGAGCAGACCGTGCGCGAGAAATTGCCTGAAGGTTTTCAGCGCGCCGAGTTTTTGCTGGGGAAGGGCGCGATCGACATGATCGTGGACCGGCGCGAACTGCGCGCCACGCTGGCGCGTTTGCTGGCGCTGTTGCAGGACTTGCCGGCCGATGCGGTCGTGCAGGTGTGACGTGCGCACCACCCGCGCCACTGCCGCCGTTGCGCGCCTGAACCAGCGCTGCCCCGAGACCCATCACAGCATGAGTCTGACCGGCAGCGGCATGTTGATTCTCAACCTCGACGCCGCCGGCGGCAAACAGCGCGTCGGCGCGGCCTTGCCGTTAGATGAGTTTGTGCAATTCGTTAACGCGCAGGGGCCGCAGATGGTGCGGCGTCAGACCAAAAGTGATATTGCGTTTGAGAAGCAGTTGGTCAAAAAGGATGCGCTCTAGGGCTTGCCCAGCGCTGTGCCATACCCGGTGGTACAAACCGCATGACGCAGGAGATCCGCTCCCAGCAACGGTTTCCCGGAGACGCCTGTTTTATGCCAGCAATCCGGCAGCGCTTGCAATGCGATGCATGCCGTGCGCGGCGCACTCTTCGGGGCCGGTGGTGACGTGCCATCCGGTGAGGCGGCATGCGCTCTCGTAGCGCGCAGTGAGTTGATGGCTGCCGAGCAGGATGAGGTGGGGGCTTCGCTCCGGGCACTTCACCGCTGCGGAAGACGCTGGTGCCGCTGCACCGGGCTGCGTTATCCCGCCCATTTCGGCACCGATCAAAAGCCCCGAAAGATATGAAGGCAATGCGGCGGCACCCAGTTGGTCAAACAGACCGAGCGTGCGTGCTGAAAAAATCCGGTTGAGCAATGCCGCAGGATTGGCGTGGCCGTACTGCACACCGCGTGCGAAGGCGGCTTCATCATGCGGCGCATCGAGCTGCATCAGACGTCCGAGGATGGTGTGTTGGGTCAGCGTGGCGTAGACCTCGCCGGTCATCCAGCTTGAGAAGCGTTCGATTGCGCCGTCGCGCACCCAGGCCCATTTGCTGTGGGTGCCGGGCAGCACGCACAGGTGGGTGCCAGTGGGTGGCACAGCGCCGATGATCTGGGTTTCTTCGCCGCGCATCACGTCTGGCACGCCGGACGCAGGATCGGTGAAGGACACGCCGGGCACGATGTGCAGCGTGCGGCCATTTGCAATGGAGACGCCAGTCACCGCGTTTGCAATCGCTCCGGCATCGGCCGGGCAAGGGCAGTAGGGCGCTTCGTGCCAGCCTTGCTTGCTGCCGATCATGCCGCTGGTGATAAGCGTGGCGGAGGAATGTGCCTGGAGCCAATCGCCGCACAGCTGGTCGAGTGCCGCTTCAAACTGCCCGCCCACCACTTGCAT
>JANOYK010000540.1:0-3062 GCA_031428855.1 Burkholderiales bacterium
GGCGGCATGGTGCAGGGCATGGGCACAGCACTCACGATGCGCACACCACTCACACCGCGCACGATGCAAACGCAGGACATGCAGGAAACGCAGCCCACGCAGGACACTCCCACGCACACCCGCACGGGCCGCAACCTGCGCCCGCACCCACGCCCAAGGAGTAGTGCCGGCCGTCGTGCCCGCACGGCGGCGCGCCAATAAAAAACCCGCTCGAACGAGCGGGTTTTTTATTGGCAGCGGAGCGGCTGCGCTTTGCACTATCGGCCCAAGAGCCGCTCTGGGAGCGGTTCTTGGCCGTATGCCGGTCTGGCGGACTGACTTAATCGATCCTTGCGCCCGTTGCTTTCACAATCGGGGTCCAGCGCGCCACATCTTCCTTGATGGTGGCGAGCAGTTGCTCGGGGCCGAGATTCCACGGCACCGCGCCCAAGGTGTCGAGGCGTTCGCGCACTTCCGGCATTTCAAAAATCTTCAGCACTTCGCTGTGGACGCGCGTCACTACCGCCGGCGGCAGGCCCTTGGGGCCGATGATCGAATACCAGGTGCTGACACTGATGGCACCGGTTTTCGATTCCATCATGGCCGGCACATCGGGCAGCGCCCGCGAGCGCACCGGGCTGGTGACGGCAATCGCGCGCAAGCGGCCGCTCTTGAGCAGCCCAACGATGGACGGGGTGGAGGCGAATGCCATGTCGACGGTGCCGCCAGCGACATCGGTGACCGAGGCCGCCACGCCGCGATACGGAATGTGCGTGATCTTGATCTTGGCGTGCTGATTGAGCAATTCACCGGCCATGTGATTCATGGTGCCGTTGCCGGCCGAGCCGAAGGTGAGTGGTTTGGTGCGGGCCAGTGCGACCAGCTCATCGAGCGATTTGGCCGGGAAGTCGGCGCGCACCACCAGCACCAGCGGCACGTCGGCCAGGCCGACGATGTTGCTGAAACTGTTGATCGGATCAAACGGCACCGAGGCGTAGAGCGAGGGGTTGACGGCAAACGTGCCGACATAGCCAATCAGCAGGGTGTGGCCATCGGGCGCGGCGTTGGCGACCTGGCCGGCGCCGATATTGCCGCCCGCGCCGACGCGGTTTTCCACCACCACCTGCTGCCCTAAGCGCTGACTGAGGCGCTCGGCGACGGTGCGCGCGAGGATGTCGGTGGCACCGCCGGGCGCTTGCGCGGCGACCAGCACAATGGGTTTGGACGGCCAGGTTTGTGCCAGGGCGGGTGCGGCAGCGGCAAGCGCGAGCGTGGCGCACGCGGCTTGCAGCAGGGTTCTACGGGGAGTGTGCATGTTGTTAACTGCCTGATTTGAAGAGTGAGAAAAAAGCCCGCACCGGCGGGCTTGGTAAACCAGCGCGCAGGCTGGCTGCGCGCTGTGGTGGGGCATCAACCCGCTGTGACGGCACAGTTACGGCGCGGTCACGGCGCGGTTACGGCTCAACGTAGCCGCCGATCACGGTCCAGCGTCCGTCCTTGATTTGCGACAGACGCGATTTGTTGGAGCCTAAGTGCTTGGTGGGTGTGAAGGTCATGCCGTCACCGCCAAACATGTCGGGTGCGAAGGTGGACGAGTCGAGCGCCTTGATGAAGGCCTCGGTCGTCAGGTTTTTGCCGGCCTTGCCGATGGTGGTCAGGGTGTTGTCCATGATGAGATAACCGTAGGCAGAGAACACGTCCGGGTCTTCGTTGAACTTGGTTTTGTACTTGCTGGCCCAGTGGCGGATGTTTTGCGCGGCGTCGTCCAGATACGGGTGGGCGATGGTGTGGGTAACGATGAAGCCGTTCATGGCCGGGCCGCCCAGGCGCGGAATCAGGTGGGTGTAAGCGGCCGACGTGCCGACAAACTCCGCGTTGAAACCGGTTTTGCGCGCCTCACCAATCGTGCCGACGGTTTCGCGGATGATGGTGCCCATGATGACGGTGTCGCAGCCGGAACTCTTCATCTTCGCCACTTGCGAGGAGAAATCGGTGGCACCGCGCTTGTAGCTGGTTTTTTCGATCAGGGTTTTGCCGTTTTCCTTCATCGCCGCTTCCGCGCCCTGCACCACTTCGAGGCCGAAGTCATCGTCCTGATAAATGGCGCACCACTTGCGGTCCGCTTTGATTTTGGACAGATGTTTGACCGCCGAGCGCACCTGGTCAAAGTAGGTGGCAGCGAACGAATACTTGAGCTTGTGCAGCGGCTCGTACATCTGGCGCGCGGCGGTCAGCGGGAACAGGTGCGGAATGTTTTTCTCGAAGAAGATCGGCATCGTCGCCATGGCAATCGGTGTGCCGATGTTGCCGGCCGTGACAAAAATCTTGTCGCGCTGCGCCAGTTTCTGCGCCGCCAGCACGCCCTTTTTCGGGTCGTAGCCGGAGTCTTCAGCGATGAACTTGATCTTGCGGCCATTGATGCCGCCCTGCTCGTTGGCTTCGTCGGCGCGCAGCTGCATGCCGTTGCGGGCGGATTTGCCAAACGCTGCAATCGGGCCGGACAAGTCCTGGATCGTGCCGATCACCACTTCGTCTTTGGTCACGCCCTGGGTTTGCGCCAGCGCGCTGCCTGCGCTGAGAGTCAGTGCGGTGAGAGTCAGCGTGGTGGTGAGCGCCGCACGCAAAGCGTTTTTTTTGAAAATCATGCCAGTCTCCATCGCCAAGAGTGAGTGTTCATGCGGCTGTTGGGCTGGCGTTGCCCGTAGAGCCTTGTGTACCAACGGTTTCGTGGTGGTGCGGTGCGGAAAAAATGGCAAAATTCAAGCAGCTTTAGTGTACATGGATTCAATCAAATCCTTGTACTTTTCGTTCACCAGCTTGCGTTTGAGTTTCATGGTCGGCGTCAGTTCCTCGTCCTCTGCGGTGAGCTTGGTTTCGATCAGGCGGAACTGCTTGATTTGCTCGACCCGGGCGAACTGCTTGTTGACCTTTTCGATCTCATCGCCAATCAGTTTGATGACCTCGGGGCGGCGCGTCAAGCTCTTGTAGTCGGAGAACGGAATTGACTGTTCCTGCGCCCACTGCTCCAGATTTTCGTGATCGACCATCACCAGGCACGACAGGTATGCGCGCTTGTCACCGAT
>JANOYK010000541.1:0-5188 GCA_031428855.1 Burkholderiales bacterium
AGCCGCGCCGAGTTGCCGCCGAAGATCGCATTCTTGACTGGGCCATCGGCCGCACCGAGCGGCGCGAAGCCGTATTTCTGTTGCATCTCTTCGGGAATCTCCAGCCGGCGCAGGCCCTCGATCTGCCATTGCGGCGCGCCGGTCCAGACGGCGTCACTGCCCCACACCACGTGGTCGGCCCCCAAGCCCTTGATGAGCTGGCCCATCATCACGGCGGACAAACGCGGCTCCGCCAGACTGCTCTGCGCGAAGATTTGGCCAAGGTCGCCATACACATTCTTGACGCCGTATTTGGCCGGGATTTCCGACAAGTCGGTGACCCAATCAATGCGCCCGGTTTTCTCGAACTGCTGCCAGCCATCGAGGTGCGCGCCGCCCGAGAAACGCCAGGCCGAGTGATAAATGATGAAGTTCAGCTGCGGAAAATCCTTGGCCGCCTTGGCCACATCGCGCACATCGGCGTACTTGATGAGATCGGGAAACTGCTTGGTGGTGGACGGCGGAAACAGGCCCTTGTGAACGCACACATTGGCCAGGCTCGGCGTGGTCTTGCTCCACTTGACCAGCTTCTCGTAGAACGGATACAGCAGCTTCTCGTCATCCAGATGCCACGGATGTTTGGCCAGATGCTTGTTGGTGTTGTCGCCCACGGTGTAGCCCTTGAATGAATCGGGCTTGAGGGTTTCGTAATCACTGTCCACCTTGTCCATCCAGCCCGGCATGCCGGGCATGAAGATCGCGTGCGAGAACATGCGCTTGGCACCGGCCTTTTTGTTGACATCAGCGCGCGCATCGGCCTTCATCTGGTTGGTCAGCATCCAGTCGCGCGGGTCTTCTGAGCCAGAGCCGGATATCAGCGCTACCTTGGTATCGCTGTCGAGATAAATTTCCTTGAAGTAGTTGGCGAACTTGAGGTCTTCAATCGTCTGCGGCCGGCCCGCCAGCGCCGGGTTCCAGCCGGCCTTGCCCACCGCCTCGCGCGAATTGATGAACCCCATGATGCGCGTGTCGTCGCGCAAAAAGTGGGTGTGCATGTCCATGATGAACTGGCCCTTCAACGCATTGGCGCGCGCGTTCGCCATCTCCGGCGTCTGCGCCTCGGCGCGGCTCACCAGGTAGAGCGGGCCGTAGGTTTCGTTCATCGCCACATAAGCAGCCGCCATGCCGGCCGCGCCCTGAAAAAAGGTGCGGCGCGAGATGCCCTGCTTCTTGGCAAGCTCGGTACCGATGTGTTTGACGCGCGCCTCAAACTCGCGCTGCTTGGCGGTCTGCGGCGCGGGCATGAATTCATCGCTCGACACTGATTGGGTCGGAATCGGTGAGCGGAAGGTGGCGGTTTCAGCCGGGATCAGTTTGGCAAGTTCGTCGGGGGATAGCATGGGGGTCTCCTTCGGTGGGGCAAGGCGGGATCGTGATGGCGCTTTCGCTTGCGTGGTGATGTGCCCTGTGGCGCGCCGGCAAGCATACTACTGACGCAGCGCACAAAACAAACTGATGACAGGCAGGGGCAGATATCGGCCCGAAACCCTTGGTAGGAGCAGCTCTCCGTGCCGGCGAACAGGGCGATAGCCGGATTCTGGGTGTTGCGCCCGGAGAGGGCTTGCTCTGTCACAAGATCACCTCCCAATGGCCGCCATTGGCCGGGCCGGCGCGGCGGATAGATCCAGCCTCGCGCATTGCCTTCAAATGCTTCTCAATGCCGCTGGTGGAGCGCATTCCCAGTTCAGCCGCCAGCCCCGCAGTGGTGATGTGCGGGTTGCCCTGCATGGCCTGCGCAATGCGCAGGCGCGTTTCTGCGGTTTTTTCACCCCACTTTTCACCCCACTTTTCACCCCACTTTTCACCCCACTCTGGTTTCCGGTCAGACAGTCCGTCGACAGCCGCCAGATAATCCAGCGAAAAAGCGAACTCCAGCCACAACTCGTTCGGCTCGTAGCGTATCTGCGGCTCTGGCGCTCCGGCCTCCCGGCAAGCCTGAAAGATGCGATGGATGCCACGCCCCCAGGCTTCGATTTCACCGGCCCGGAAGAAAGCATTGGCCACCAGCGGATTGAACGGCACCGAGGCGTGCTCCCCAAGCAATTTTTTCAGCGACCAGCCCTCTGGCAACACCGCCGGATTCCATATCTTGAGCCGGTCTTCGTAAACCCGAATCTGCACCGGTGCTGCTACCGCGTAGTCCCGATGCACCAAAGCATTCATCACCGCTTCACGCAAGGCAGCGCGCGGGACAGGAAAGCGTTCAATCCGCACGATGTCCTCGTAACCGACCGCCGCCTTCAGGTACTTGGTGTGCAGCAAATCGATCACCTGACGCACCTGGGCAAAAAGATCGCCGCCCGCCTCGTCGTGATACACCAGTTCCGACTCTGAGCGGAAAAAACCAATTTTGGTAAATGCGCCCGTTACGAAGGTTTGCGGGTCGGGGTGAAACAGCAGCACCGCCGCGCGCTTGAGGTAACCCCCGTCAGTCAGCTTCAGTTTCTCGATCAAGCCCGCATCAGGCTCATTCAAGACAGCCGGATCCATGCGTCCGCTGTTGGACGACTGTTTCCGGAACGCCCGGATCGCGTCCTTCGACAAGTCAGCTATCGTCACCCCCGGCACCGGCACACCGTCCCAGGTGCGCCCCTGTTTGCGCAGCAGGAAACGGTCCAGCGCAGCACCCTTGATCTCCTGCAAGGTGCTGCCGCTGCGCTGGTAGTAATGCCCCCGGTAGCTGATCGGCGAAGGATAGGGCGGCGTCACCACCTCCAGATAATCCAAGCCGCCTTGTTCCCGCAGATTCACCTCGACCAGGATGCCAAGCAGATCACGCACCTTGTTGGGCAGGTCTTCAAGCAGCTTTCGCGCATCGGGAATGCCAACGACCTTGCCCTGATCATTGCGTCCGATCACCAGCATGCCGCCCGCAGCATTGGCAAAGCCGCACATCCAGCGCAGATGCTCATCGCGCCAGGATTCTTTCCACTCCATGTTCTGGTGCTCTTTCATACGAGACAAATCCTCCCCGTGAGCAGTGCCTGCATCATCGCCTGCTTGAGGTCGCGGGTCTTGTCGCGCCATGCCGCCAGCGCCAACCGTTCGGCGTCCATGGCGATTGGTTCGTGATGTGGCGGGAAATGGATTGACGTACCGTTGTTGATGGCATTGGCCTCCATCGAGCACCTCTCTTGTTTTTAGCTGCGCTAGTCTACTGGGGAAGGCTGCGCTGCCGGCCTGCCTGCCGGGAGGCGAGCTTGGTGTACCGCCGGAAACACGCATCCCTGAAAAATGTTGGTGGGAGCGGTTCTGCGTGACATATGACAAGGATAACCGCTCTCAGAGCCATTCTCCTCGTTTTGGTATTTAACCGATTCCCGGCTCCTGCACAGCCGCACCGTGCGCCTAGCGGGGCGCGACGCGCTGGTGGCGCGGCGCGCGGCGGCGGCAGTGCAAATCTCCTCGATACTCGGTACTACCTCGGTACTACAATGGAATCGAAGTGGCGCGCTGCCGGTGACGCGCTGTTGGCCACAACTCGCAAACCGAATCCTGAAAGGTGGTTCCATGCGCATGCGACGACGCTTTGCCTTGCTCATCAGCTGCCTGGGGGTGTTGCATGCACCGCAGGCGCTGGCGCAGGCCGCGTATCCGAACCGCCCGATCCGCTTCATCGTGCCGTTCCCGCCGGGCGGCGGTGCCGAAGCCACAGCGCGCGTGGTCGCGCAAAAAATGAGCGAAGGGCTGGGCCAGCCGATCGTGATCGAATCGCGCGCTGGCGCGGGCGGCAACATCGGCACTGAAGCGGTGGCGCGCGCCGCACCCGATGGCTACACGCTGCTGTTCACCACCAATGGCGTGACGGTGGCACCGCATTTGCAAAAGCTGTCGTGGGACCCGCTCAAGGATCTGGCCCCGGTCAGCCTGGTGGTCACCTATCCGCTGGTGATTGCGGCCCACCCTTCTACCCCCGCTGCCACGCTGCGTGAATTGATCGCCTACGCCAAGGCCAACCCCGGCAAGCTGAGCTACGGCTCGTCCGGCACCGGCGGCCCGTTGCACATGGGCGCGGAGTTGTTCAAGAACCAGACCGGCATCGACCTCTTGCACGTGCCCTACAAGGGCAATGCGCCGGCCACCATTGCCATTTTGAGCGGTGAAGTCAACCTGACCTTCGACAGCCAGATGGGCCCGGCACCGAACATCCGCTCGGGCAAATTGCGCGGCCTCGCCGTCACCGGCAAACGGCGCTCGCTGGTGCTGCCTGACGTGCCGACCGTGATTGAAACCGGCGTTGCCAACTTCAGCTACGAGGCGTGGAACGGCATCACCGCGCCGGCCGGCACGCCGCCGGAGATTCTGCAGCGCCTCAATGCCGAAGCGGTGCGGGCGGTGGCGCTGCCCGAAGTACGCGAGCGCTTGAGTGCAATGGGTTATGACCCGGTCAGCACCAGCACCGCCGAATTTGGCGCGCTGATCCAGGCCGACTATCAACGCTTCGGCAAACTGGTCAAGGAGATTGGGATGCGCGCCGGCGAGTAGGCGGCCTGCGCTGACGGCATTCCAGAAATCCGTTTCGCGCCACCAACGTCAAGCTGCGTCGCGCAGCCCTTGCTATCACTCGGCGCATCCATCAATCTATTTCGTTTTCTTCCTCGCCGCCACGCGCTGACCGCGCTGCGCTTGTCACGGTTTCCCCTTTGCTTATGCCAACTGCCGTCCGCCCCACCTCCCGCTCCGCCGTTCGCCCCGCTGCCCGCCCTGCCGTCCGCTCCGCCACCCGCAGCCCCGCCCGCACCCGCATCGCCGCCGACATCGGCGGCACCTTCACCGATGTTGCTGCGTTTGACGAACAACGCGGCGTGCTGCTGCTCGGCAAAACCCTGACCACACCGCAGCGCCTGATCGACGGCATTCTCGATGGCATGCACAAAGCCGGCGTCACGCTGGCCGATGCCAATTTGTTTTTGCACGGCTCCACCGTCGCGATCAACACCATGCTCGAGCGCAGCGGTGCGCGCGCTGCGCTCATCACCACACGCGGTTTTCGCGACATTTATGAAATCGGCCGCATCAACCGGCCCGACTCGTTCAACCTGCGTCACGCCAAGCACGCGCCGTTGATCGAGCGCGATCTGCGGTTTGAAGTCAGTGAGCGCCTGATGGCCGATGGCACGGTGTATCAAGCACTCGACATGGCTGAGGT
>JANOYK010000542.1:0-1798 GCA_031428855.1 Burkholderiales bacterium
GGCACACCGCAAGAATGCATTGAGACAACACCGCTGCGTCAGCGAACCAGCGCCCGCAATCCGCGATAATTCAGTCATGCCCGATTCATACAACCTGCTCATCGACGTTGGCAACACCTTCGTCAAATGGGGCCGCTACAAAATCGTGCCGCTACCCGCGTCTGCGGGCGCGCCCGCCGTTCCCGCCCAAGGCTGGGCACACGACAACTGCCTCGAATACGGCACCACCCTGCTCGACGAAATCCCCTCAGTGGTCGGCACCTTCCGCCGCTCGCCTGCACCGCGCCACACGGTGGTCTCCAACGTCGCGGGCACCAAGCTGCGCAACACGCTGATGCATGTACTCGAAATCTGGCCCGATGCCAAGCCAGCCTACTGGATTACGTCGCAAGAGCAACAATGCGGCATCACCAACGGCTACCGCAACCCGGCGCAACTGGGCACCGACCGCTGGGCCGCCATGATCGGCGCGCATGCTTTGCTGCCCGCGCAGCCGGTGCTGGTGGTGGTGTGCGGCACCGCCACCACAATTGACCTGATCTCGCCCGAGGGCAACTTTCTCGGCGGCAACATCATGCCCGGCGTCGGCCTGATGCTGCGCTCGCTGCACACCAACACCGCCGCCCTGCCCGATGCTGATGGCGATTATGTCGATCACCCGAACCAGACGGTGGACGCGATCGTGTCGGGCTGCCACCATGCCCAGGCCGGCGCGATTGAGCGCCTCTACCGCCGCCACCGCGCCGAGTATCACGACCTCATGTGCATCATCTCGGGCGGCTCGGGCCGCGCGCTGGTGCCGCGTTTGACGATCCCGCACAAACATCACGACAATCTGGTGCTCGAAGGCTTGTACCGCATCAGCCAGTCGCTGAGATAGCGCTGGCTGAAGCCGCCCCGCCCTGGCGTCACCTGTTCCATTCCACCTCGCCATCATGCGCCTGCTGTTTTTTCTCCTTGTGCTGGTCAACCTGCTGTTCTACGGCTGGCATGCGGGCTACATCGGCCCGGGTGAGAGCAGCCGCGGCGAGGGTGACCGCCTGTCGCAGCAGATCACGCCGGAAAGAATCCGCGTCCTGACGCCGGCCGAGGCGAAGAAGCTGACCGACGAAGCGCGCGCACGCGCCAATGTCTGTTTCGAGTGGGGTACGTTCCCGGCGCAAGAGGCCGACAAGGCCGCCACCGCGCTGGCAGCGCTCGGTCTGGGCACGCGTCTGAATACGCGCACGGTAGAGGAGACGGCAGGCTGGTGGGTGTTCATGCCGCCGCAGGGCGGCAAGGAAAACGCCGACAAGAAAGTGGACGAGCTGCGGCGCATCGGCGTGAGTGATTTTTTTGTGGTGCTCGACGACGGCCCCGCCAAATTTTCGATTTCGCTCGGCGTGTTCCGCAATGAAGACGCGGCGCGCAGCTTTCTGGCGAACCTCACCGCCAAAGGCGTCAACACCGCCCGCGCCGCCCAGCGCGAAACCCGGGTGCAAAAAACCCTGTTCCGTCTCACCGGGCTGGACGATGCTGCCATGGCCAGGTTCGATGCGATCAAACGGGATTTTTCCGGCCACGACACGCGCGATTGCAGCGCCGGCGAGGGTGCGGAGCGGAAACCGGATGAGAAAAAAGCGGCCGACAAGAAGGTTGACGACAAAAAAGCCAGCGACAAGAAAGCAGGCGGCTAGAACCGTCCCCAGGTCAGCCCGCCGGTAAGTCCGCCGGTAAGTCCGCCGGTAAGTCCGCCGGTAAGTCCGCCGGTAAGTCCGCCGGTAAGTCCGCCGGTAAGTCCCCAGGTAAGTCCCCAGGT
>JANOYK010000543.1:0-5474 GCA_031428855.1 Burkholderiales bacterium
GGCTGATGCCAAGATCAGCCAGCCGTGGGATCAATCACATCCGATGACTTCCCTCGCCCACCTCTTCGAAGCCAACCGCGACTGGGTCGCGCGCGTGACGCGTGACGACCCCGGTTTTTTCGATCGCCTCGCGCATCAGCAAAGCCCGGAATACCTGTGGATCGGTTGCTCCGATTCGCGCGTACCGGCCAATCAGATCACCGGGCTTGCGCCGGGAGAGGTGTTCGTCCACCGCAACATCGCCAACGTGGTGGTGCATACCGATCTGAACGCACTTTCTGTGATTCAGTTTGCGGTCGATCATCTGGAGGTCAAGCACATCATGGTGGTCGGTCACTATGGCTGCTCGGGAGTGCATGCGGCGCTGTCGCGCAGCAAGGTCGGTTTGGCCGACAACTGGCTGCGCCATGTGCAGGACGTGTACGACAAGCATGGCAGCTACCTTGGCCAGTTGACCGGCGAAGCGCGCCGTCACGATGCGCTGTGCGAGTTCAACGTGATCGAGCAGGTACGCAACGTGTGTCTGACCAGCACCGTGCAGGAAGCCTGGGCACGCGGGCAAATTTTGTCAGTGCATGGCTGGATCTACGGCGTGCGCGATGGCCGCTTGCGCGACCTCAACGTCACCATTTCGGCCGGCGACATGATCGACGCCGGCATTGCCAACGCCGCGCAAGCCCTGCGCGAACAAGACACGTCGACATGATTTCCCTCGGTGAAACCGCTCTCAAGTCCGTCACCCTCGACGAAGCCGCGATCCGCGCCTTCGCAGCCTCCTGCGGTGATTTCAACCCGCTGCATCACGACGCCGAATACGCCAAGGGCACGCGCTTTGGCGGCCTGATTGCGTGCGGGCCGCATTACCTCTCGCTGCTGATGGGCCTGATGGCGACGCACTACACCGCGCACGGCCCGCAGGTCGGCATTGACTTCTCGACACAGTTCAAGAAACCGGTGCGCCCCGGCGATACCATCGAACTAAAATGGGTGGTCACCGCGCTGGAGCCGAAATCCAAAGGCGACATCGTCACGCTTGACGGCAGCATTACCAACCAGCATGGCGAGGTTGTGCTCATCTCGGTGGGCAAGCTGATGGCGTTTCACACTTGACCGCCGCTGAGCACTGCTGATCGCCACCAATCTGTCGCCAGTCACTGAACACCCTTTGCTGCATCACACTTTTGTCCCGTTCCCTTGAAGGAGTCACACCATGTCCAACCCAGCCGATCCCATCGTCATCGTCTCCGCTGCGCGCACGCCTGTCGGCGCCATGCAGGGCGAACTCTCCGGCTTCGCCGGCCACCAGCTCGGCAGCCACGCGATCAAAGCCGCAGTTGAGCGCGCCGGCTTGAAACCTGAGCAAGTGCAGGAAGTCATCATGGGCTGCGTGCTGCCGGCCGGCCAGGGCCAGGCCCCGGCGCGCCAGGCCACGCTCGGCGCAGGCTTGCCCAAGGCCACCGCCGCGACCACCATCAACAAGGTGTGCGGCTCGGGCATGAAGGCCGCGATGTTTGCGCACGACTTGCTCACGGCAGGCAGCGTCGATGTGATCGTGGCTGGCGGCATGGAGTCGATGAGCAATGCGCCCTACATGATGCTCAAGGGCCGCGGCGGCTACCGCTACGGCCACGCCACCATGTTTGATCATATGGCTTACGACGGTCTGGAAGACGCCTACGAAAAAACCCCGAACGGCGGCGGCAAATCGATGGGCCTGTTCGCTGAAGACTGCGCCGGCAAATACACCTTTACGCGCGCCGAGCAGGACGCTTTTGCGATTGCTTCGACCAAGCGCGCACTGGCCGCCAATACCGACGGCAGTTTCAAGTGGGAGATCGCCCCGATCACCGTGAGCGGCAAAAAAGGCGATGTAGTGATCGACAAGGACGAGTCGCCGTTCAAGGCCAATCCGGACAAGGTGCCGACCCTCAAACCCGCATTTCGCAAGGACGGCACGGTGACGGCGGCAACTTCATCGTCGATCTCCGACGGTGCCGCCGCTCTCGTGATGATGCGCGCCTCGACTGCTGCCAAACTCGGCTGCACACCCATCGCCCGTCTGGTCGCTCACGCCACCCACTCGCAAGAGCCGCAGTGGTTCACCACCGCCCCGGTCGGGGCGATTGAAAAGTTGTACGCCAAGACCGGCTGGAACACCGCGAGTGTCGATCTGTTCGAGATCAACGAAGCCTTCGCCGTGGTGGCGATGGCGGCGATGAAAGAGCACAACATTCCACACGCCAAGGTCAATATCCACGGCGGCGCGTGTGCGCTGGGGCATCCGATTGGCGCGTCCGGTGCGCGCTTGATTGTCACCTTGATTGGCGCGTTGAAAAAAACCGGCGGCAAAAAAGGCGTGGCCTCGCTCTGCATCGGCGGCGGCGAAGCGACCGCCGTGGCGATTGAATTGATCTGACCCCACAGCAGCCAGAACCCCATGAGCGGCGACGACAAAAACAACCCCTACGCCGCCCCCAAGGCCGACATCGCCAGCAGCCCGCTGCTCATCAACGGCCCCGGCTCGCCGGTCAAGGCGGTGCTGATTGGCGCTGCCTCCTGCATTGCCGTGCAAGTCGTGGTGGGCATCCTGTTTTTTGCACTTGGCGGCATCGACATCAAAGACGGCCAAGCCCAAATTCCGCAACCGCTCTACGCGCTCGGCGTGCTGCTCAGCATCCCGATCAACGCCTGGGCCGGCGCCAAGACCGCAAGCATTGCCAACGCCGGTGAATACCGTTGGGCAGCGTTGGCCGGTCTGCTGGTCACCGGCTTCATGATCGCTCTCAACAGCATCGGCGGCCACAAAGCCGATGGCTACGAGATCGCACTCGACATGATCGATCATCTGCTGACCGTGCCCGCGTTTCTTGGCGGCGCGTGGTGGAAACTGCGACACGACCAGCCTGCCCCGGTATCACCGCACTGATTGCATCACCATCTGCATCACCGCCTGTCACGCAGTCTGTCACGCAGTCCGTCACGCATGCACCACCGACCCGCAATCCACTCGCATTTCACCCGTTTCACTCACTTCACTCTCACGGAGATTTCAGCACCATGAACCAGATCATGCTCATCACCGGCGGCAGCCGCGGTATCGGCGCCGCCACCGCACTCATGGCCGCTGAACGCGGCTACGACGTTGCGATCAACTTCGCCAGCAACCAGGCAGCGGCCGATGCGGTCGTCAAGGCAGTGCAGGCCAAGGGCCGCCGCGCCATCGCCGTCAAGGGCGATGTCGCCAATGAAGCCGACATGCTCAAACTGTTCGACGCCTGCGACAAACAACTCGGCAAGCTCACCTGCCTGGTCAACAACGCCGGCGTGGTCGATATGAAATCGCGGCTGGATGAGCAAAGCGTGGCGCGCTGGAAGCGCATGTTCGACATCAACGTGATCGGCTCGTTCATCTGCGCGCGCGAAGCGGTCAAGCGCATGTCGAGCAAGCATGGCGGTGCGGGCGGCACCATCGTCAATCTATCGTCGGTGGCGGCCAAAATTGGCGCGGGTGGCGCCTACGTCGATTACGCTGCGGCCAAGAGCGCGATTGACGCGTTCACGCTCGGCCTCGCGCGCGAAGTCGCCGCCGAGGGCATCCGCGTCAACGCGATCCGCCCCGGCATCATCGATACCGAAATCCACGCCACCGGCGGCGAGCCGCAAAAAGCCGCGCAAGCCGGTGCCGTGGTGCCGATGGGCCGCAGCGGCAAGGCAACTGAAATCGCCGAAGCGATTCTGTGGCTGGCCTCGGCGCAATCGTCGTATGCCACCGGCACGGTGATTGATGTGAGCGGCGGACGCTGATTGATCCATTGTTGTTCATTGCCGCAAAAACGACAATGAACAACAATGAAACCCGGAAACCCGATCCAGCCAAGAGGCGCATGGACCGGGCTTCTACAGGCAATATCCCGCCAAAACCCTTGGCAGGAGCCATTCTTGGGGCGACGCCCTGTCCGAATTTTATTTACCTTACTGCAGGAGAGTCATCATGAGCAAACGTGAAGTAGTGGTAGTGGCCGGTGTCCGCACCGCCATCGGCAGTTATGGCGGCAGTCTCAAAGACTTCGCGCCGACCGATCTGGCCGCGCGCGTCACCAAAGAGGCGGTGGCGCGCGCCGGGCTGCAAGCCGCCGATATCGGCAGCGTGGTATTCGGCAATGTGGTGCATACCGAACCCAAGGACATGTACCTGTCGCGCGTGGCGATGATTAATGCGGGGTTGCCGCAGTCCACCCCCGCGCTCACTGTCAACCGCCTGTGCGGTTCCGGCTTCCAAGCCATCGTCAGCGCGGCGCAAAGCATTCTGCTCGGTGACGCTGACGCAGCAGTCGCCGGCGGTGCAGAGTCGATGAGCCGCGCGCTCTACGGCATGCCCAACCTGCGCTGGGGCGCACGCATGGGCCACGGTACGGCACCTATCGACATGATGGTCGGCGCTCTCACCGATCCGTTCGAAACCACCCACATGGGCATCACGGCCGAAAACGTTGCCGCGCAGTTCGGCATTTCGCGCGATCAACAAGATGCGTTCGCGGTCGAGTCACATCGCCGCGCCAAAGCCGCGATTGATGCCGGCCATTTCAAGAGCCAGATTCTCGGTATTGAACTCAAGAGCAAAAAAGGTCCGGTGCAGTTCGACACCGACGAACATGTGCGCGCCGATGCCTCGCTCGACGGCATGGCCAAACTCAAGGCAGTGTTTCAAAAAGATGGCAGCGTCACCGCAGGCAATGCCTCGGGCATCAACGACGCCGCCGCCGCCGTGGTGCTGATGGAGCGCAGCGCCGCCGAGAAGAAAGGCCTCAAACCGATGGCGCGTCTGCTGGCCTACGGCTTGTCGGGCGTGGACCCGAAGATCATGGGCATCGGCCCGGTAACCGCCGTCAAGATGGCGCTGGAGCGCGCCGGTCTCAAGGTGGGCGACATTGACCTGATCGAATCGAACGAAGCCTTCGCCGCGCAAGCGTGCGCCGTGTCAAAAGAACTCGGCTTCGACGCCGCCCGCGTCAACCCGAACGGTGGCGCGATTGCGCTGGGACATCCGATTGGCGCAACCGGCGTGATCCTCACTGTCAAGGCGATGTACGAATTGCAGCGCACCGGCAAACGCTACGCCATCGTCACCATGTGCATCGGCGGCGGGCAGGGCATTGCTGGTGTGTTTGAGCGCATGTAAGCCCGCCAACAGAGAACACCACATGTCTGCCCCCATCGAATTCTGGTTCGACTTCTCTTCCCCGTTCGGCTATCTCGCCTCGACCCGGATCGAAGCGCTCGCGGCGAAATATGGCCGCAGCACGATCTGGCGGCCCTTCCTGCTCGGCGCGGTCTACAAGGTCAATGGCGTGGTGCCGACGCCCAACGTGCCGCTCAAGGGCGACTACGCGCGCATCGACATTCTGCGCACCGGGCGCTTCCACGGCATTCCGGTCAAGGTGCCATCGAATTTTCCGATCGGCAGCGTGGCGGCG
>JANOYK010000544.1:0-6064 GCA_031428855.1 Burkholderiales bacterium
ATGCTCGAAGTGTTATCGTCCGAGCCGTCTTTAACCAACGCGGCCCTTGGCCCTGCCACCGGACATACCGGCGGACATACCGGCGGGCTTACCGGCGGGCTTACCGGCGGACTTACCACCGGACTTACCACCGGCCACGCCGCAATCCCCGCCAACCCCCACCTCGGCGGCGCATCCGGTTTTGCGCCGCGCCCGGCTTACCGTCCCATCACCAAATTTGAAACCCGCGGCCTGAAACTGGGCCACGGTGTATGGGATCTCCTGTTTCACACTTCACCCTGAAAGGTTTGTCCATGAAACGCACTGCCCTTTTGCTGACCGCCGTCCTCACCGCCGGTACCCTGAGCCTGAATGCCTACGCCCAGTTGACCGCGCCGCCCGGCGTGCTCACGCCCGCTCCGGGCGCGGCGCAACCGGCACCGGGCCCTGCGCCTTCCCCCGCCGCACCCGCGCCAGGCGGCCCGCCGCAGCGCGACCCGATGACCTCTGAATTTCGCGACTGCGTCAAGACCAGCAAGGAAGCGATGGAAGCGAAGAAGCAGGAAGACCTGCCCGCCGTCCTCGCCTGCCTGACCGCCGAGGTGAAGCGCCAGGAAGGCCGCATGTCCGGCTCGGTCGGGCGCGCTGCCAAAAGTTTGACCGGCGATGAAAAGCAAAAGCTCGACAGCGCCAACACCGCCTGGCGCACCTTCCGCAACGCCAACTGCAATTTTTACGCTGACCCCAAAGGCGCACCGCCGGCCAATCTCGAAAACGCCGATTGCCTGCTCAACCTGACAGTCGGGCGCGCACAAGAAATGGAAATGCTGGCCCAGAACGCCGCCCGGCGTGCCGAGGCGAAAAGTTCAGGCAAGGCCGGCAAGTAATCGCCCGGCTGGTGCGGCGGCTCACACCGCTGCACCGCCGGTGCTCCTCGCCTGCGGGCCGGCCTCAAGCGCGCCAGTCTATCCAGTTGAAATACGCGGTCAGCAGCACCACCACGCCAAACCCGATGCGGTACCAGGCGAACGGCACCAGCGTGTGCGTCGCCACATAGCGGATCAGCCAGCGCACGCACACAAACGCGCTGATGAAGGCGGTGGTGACGCCCACCATCCACATGCCGGCGTCTGACACATCGAGCAGGTGGCGCTCTTTGTAGAGTGAATACACGGTAGCCACCAGCAGCGTTGGCACGCCGAGAAAAAACGAAAACTCGGTGGCGGCCTTGCGCGACAGCCCGAACAGCATGCCGCCGATGATGGTGGCACCCGAGCGGCTGGTGCCGGGGATCAGGCCAAACGCCTGCGCAATGCCAAGCTTCAAAGCGTCGAGCATGGTCATGTCGTCCACCTCCATCACGCGCGGCTTGCGCGTCGCCAGCGCGGCCGGGCGCTCGACCCACAAAATGATGAGGCCGCCGACAATGAACGCAATCGCCACCGGCACCGGCTTGAACAGCGCCGCCTTAATCATCTTGTTGAACAGCAGGCCAAGGGTCGCCAGCGGCAAAAACGCGATAAACAGATTGCGCCAGAATCGTTGGGCCACCGGATCGTGGGTGATGCCGGTGATGGCGCCGATGAAGCGCGCGCGGTACTCCACCACCACCGCGAAAATCGCGCCGCTCTGAATCACGATCTCGAACAGCTTGGCTTTTTCACCAGTGAAGCCGAGCAATTGCCCGGCGAGAATCAAATGGCCAGTGGACGACACCGGCAAAAATTCAGTCAATCCTTCGACGACGCCGAGGATGGCGGCTTTGATCAGAATGTAAGGGTCCATGCGGCTGATTTTAGGCGGGAAGCATCCCGCGCCGCGCCGCCGCCAGCACCGTTGTGCGCTGCTGCTGCCACAACGGCCGCGACACTGCGGCCAACCCGGCCGTCAATATCAGCGCCGCTACAATCCCGTAATGTTGCGCCGCATCTTCAGCCGACTCACCCGCAGTGTCCATTGCTGCCTCGCCAGCGGCTTGCTGCTATTGGCGGCATCCGCAGCGCTGGCGCAGGCACCGGCCGCAGCCTTGAGCGCTGCCACCACCCATCTGAACCTGATCGGACAGGCGGCCTATTTTGCCGATGACAGCGGCACACTCGACGCCACTGCGGCGCTGCAGGCCTGGCGTGCCGGGCGCTTCACACCGGCGCAGGGCAAGACGCCCAATCTCGGGCTGTCGCGCGCCACCATCTGGTTGGCGGTGGATGTCAGCAGCACGCCAAACACACCGCGCGGCTGGCTGCTGGTGGTGGACTACCCGCCGCTGGACCGGATCGAGGTGTACCAACCCACCGGTGACACAGCCGGTGCGGCAGTGGCGGTGCTGGGTGACCATCTGCCCCAATCTGCACGCCCTCTGCCCGGGCGGCCGCACGCCGCCGCCTTGACGCTGCGCCCCGGCGCGCGCCACACGCTGCTGCTGCGGGTGGACAGCTCCAGCACCAAAACGATTCCGCTTGACCTGTGGCAGGCGACAGCGTTTGTCGAGCAGGAATCGAACAGCCGCACCCTGCATGGTGTCTACGCCGGCCTGATGCTCACCCTGCTGCTGTATGCACTGTTCACCTTTGCGCGCCTGCGCGATAGCGCCTATCTGTTCTACGCCGGCTACATCGCCACCTTTGGCCTGTGCCTGCTCAGTTTTCACGGCGTCAGCGGCTGGTATCTGTGGCCAGAAGGCGTGCGCTGGAACAACCATGCCGCGCCGGTGCTGCTGCTGCTGGCGGTGTTTTTTGGCGCACAGTGTTCGCGCCGCCTGCTCTATTTATCGGCCGCCTCGCCACGCATCGATGTCGCGCTCAACCTGGTGGCGTGGTTCGCGCTGGCGCTGGCGGCGGCTGGCTGGTTTGGCCTGACCGGCCTGCGCGAACTGACCATTGCAGCGCTGTTGACTGGTCTACTCGACGTGGCGCTGATGGTGGCCGGCAGCTTCAGCAGCATCGGCTACGGGCATGCGCCGGCGCGTATTTTTCTGGCCTCCAAAGCGCCGTTCATCATCGCCGCCTTCATCGGCGCGCTGCGCAATTTCGGCCTGCTGCCATCTTCAGTCTTTACGCTCTACAGCCTGCAAATCGCCTCAATGTTCGAGGTGATGCTGCTGGCCTACGCGCTGGCCGACCGGCTGCGCCAGTATCAGGCGCAAACCGGGGAGGCACAAAGCGAGGCGCTGCGCGCCAAGGATGCGCTGCTCGACTCGGTGCGGCAGCACGAGCGCGAGCTCGACCAGCGCGTGCGCGAACGCACGCTCGAACTGTCGAGCGCCAACGCGCTGCTCCAGCAGCGTGAAACAGAATTGCGCGATCTCGCACTCAAAGACCCGCTCACCGGTCTGGCCAACCGGCGCCAGTTTGATGACCGCTTGTCGAGCGAGCTGGCGCGCGCGCGGCGCGATGGCAAACACTGCGTGCTGTATCTGCTTGATCTGGACGGCTTCAAACTGGTCAACGACCGCTTGGGCCACGCGGCCGGTGATGCGCTGCTGCGCGAGTTCGCCGAACGTCTCAATGACACCGTGCGCGCCAGCGACCTGGTGGCACGGCTTGGCGGCGATGAATTCGTGGTGCTGGCGTGCGGCCTCGACAGCGCAGACGATGCCGGCGTTCTGGCTGCAAAAATCATCACGCTGGCGCAGATGCCGTTCAGCATCGCCCAAACCGGCACCGGGCAAAGCGGCGCGCCGCGCCAGGCGCAGGTGGGTGCCAGCATTGGCTACGCCGTGTTTCCGGATGACGCCGGCGAGGAATCGGCGCTGCTGCGCCACGCCGATCAGGCAATGTATGCGGCCAAAGAGGCCGGCAAGGGGGTGGCGCGGCGTTATGCCGGTGCCGGCCTGCAGCAGCCGGTCACAGGGCCGGTCTAAATCGCACCGCGCAGGTGGCCGCAAGCATGCTGCTGGCGGTCACAAGCGTGCGGCGGACAGCCGCAAGCACGAGACCGCCCGCAGCGCCGGGGCAGCGCAGCCGGCATCAGCGCGTCGCCAAAAACGCCGCTATCTCGCGCCAATACTCCGCGCCATCCTGCATCGAGTTGTGATCTGCGTCGGGCAAGGTGGCCAGCCGCGCCGGGCCGCCCCAGAGTGCGCGCAGTTGCTCGCTGTGTTGCGGCGGGATCAGCGTGTCGCGTGCACCGGCCAGCATCAGCGCGGGGGCGCGAATGGCCGGGGCTTTGGCAGCGGAGTCGTAACGCTGCGTGAGCAGCATCGACATGGCCGGCATGTGGCGCTGCGCCAGTGCGGCCATGCTGTCGTAGGGTGACACCAGCACCACCGCTGACACCGGGCGCTGCGATGCCACATGCACCGCCACGCCGGTGCCGAGGCTGCGCCCCCACACACTCAGCCGCGCCGGGTCTACATCGCTGCGCTTCTGCACGGCGTCCACCACGGCGAGCGCATCATCGAGCAAAAATTTTTCATGCGGCGTGCCGCCGCTGCCACCATAGCCGCGATAGTTGATGAACAGCAGCATGCGGCCACTGAGCCGGTGCGCCTCAGCCAGCATCCACGAGGCTTCTTCTGCATTGCCGCCAAAGTAGATCGTGAGTGGAAGGCGCGCTGCGGCAGCCCCGGCCTGCTGGCGTCCGTGCCGGTGTCCATGCGGGTGTCCGGTCAACCAGCCGTGCAATCGCACCCCATCCGGGCGCTGAAGCACAAACGCTTCGGCGGCGGGAAAGCGCACCGCTATCGCTGCCTCGTCGCCGGCGCGATACGGCTGCGGGTGATACAAAAAATGGCTGTCAATGGAGTAACCGGCAGAACAGCCAGCGAGCAGTGCGGTGAGGCCAGCCAATGCGCTGCGCATGATGGTTGCTGCAACGCTGCGGCGCGCCGCGCTACTCATAGCGCAGCGCTTCAATCGGGCGCAGCCCGGCCGCCTTGCGCGCCGGATAGAAACCGAAGAAGATGCCGACTGCTGCCGAGAAACCCGCTGCCAGAAAAATCGACGACGCCTCAATCTCGACCCGCCACTCGGCATATTTACCGACCGCTGCCGCACCGCCCACGCCCAGCGCAACACCGATCAAACCGCCGATCAGCGACAGCGTGACCGCCTCGACCAGAAACTGCAGCAGGATGTCGCGCCCGCGCGCGCCCACCGCCATGCGCAGGCCGATCTCGCGGGTGCGCTCGGTCACCGACACCAGCATGATGTTCATGATGCCGATGCCGCCCACCACCAGCGATACCGAGGCCACCGCCGCGAGCAGCAGCGTCATGATTTTGGAAGAGGCTTCCTGCGCCTGCAAAATTTCGGTGAGGTTGCGCACCGTGAAACTGTCGTCGGCACCCGGCTGCACCCGGTGGCGCTGGCGCAGCAGCGCGCGGATTTTGTCTTCGGCCTCACTCATCGACTGGCCTTCGCGCGTTTTGACCGAAATCAAACCAACCCGGCGCTGCTTGCCCTGGGTCTGACCCGAGACGCGGTTGCGCAGCGTTGCCAAGGGCAAGAACACCACATCGTCCTGATCCTGGCCGATCATGCTCTGGCCTTTTTTGTCGAGCACGCCGACGATGACTGCCGGCACCTGACGCACCCGGATGGTTTGCCCCAGCAACGCCGCCGGGTCATAGGCTTCGCCGAACAGCTGTTTGGCAGTCGAGTGGCCGATGATGGCGACCTTACCGGCCGTTTGCAGCTCGGGCGGCTCGAACAAGCGCCCTGCCACCAGCGGCCATTCACGCGCTTCAAAATAATCGTTGGTCACACCTTGCAAGGTGGTCGACCAGTTGCTGTTGCCGGCCACGATCTGGCCGCTGGAGCGCTGCGACGGCGCCGCCACCTGCACCTCCGGCACTTCGCGCGCTATCGCGGCGGCATCGTCTTCAGTGAGCGTCTGCTGCGAGCCGGCCGCGCCGCGCGCGCCGCCCGACAGCGTGGCACCGGGAATGATAATCATCAGGTTGGCACCGAGGCTTTTGATCTGCTCTTCAACCCGCACCTGGGCGCCATTGCCGATCGCGATCATGATGATGACCGCCGCCACCCCGATGATGATGCCGAGCATGGTCAGGGTCGAGCGCAGCTTGTTGACGCGCAGCGCGTTGAGGGCAATGCGCAGAATGGCAAAGGGGCTCATGCTGGCGCAC
>JANOYK010000545.1:0-4094 GCA_031428855.1 Burkholderiales bacterium
CGCTCCGGCATCTTTGATCTCGCGTTTGCGCTCGGGCGGTTAGCCTCGCTCGGGCATGCAGTCGATTTGTCGAAATGGGAAAACGCTCCCGCTCCGGCCGAAGCGGCGGGCAAGAAGGCTTTGACCGTGCCGATCTCAGGCGCGAACTATCGCGCGCCGCAGACGGCGCGTCCGCCGGTGGTGGCGAAACCTGCGCTTGTTGCTGCGCCGACTTCCGCGCCTGCTTCCGTTTCATTGGCGGCAACGGTCTCGCTAGCGGCACCGGCGGCTGCGTTGGCTTACCCGCCGACAGCCGCCCCTGCACCCGTACCGCCCGTACCGCAGATGACCCGTGCGACCGCACCCGCAGCGATGCCGCTGCCAACCGGCGATATTCCCGCCGCACTGCGCGCTGCGCAAGAGGGCATCCTCGCGTTGCAACGCTTGCAAGAGCAGACCGCGCAGCTTCATCAGCAGTTTCTCGAAGGGCAGGAATCAGCGCGCCGCGCAATTCAATCTCTGCTCAGTCTGCGCAGTGGTGTGCCTGCCGGTGCGTCACTGGGTGTGCCTGCCAGTGTGCCAATGGCGGTGAACGAATATTCGACCGCAACATTCGCGCCGGCAGCAGCGCCGGTGTCACGCGCGTATGCGCCAGCACCGTCGGCAGCCCAGCCCGCGCGTGCGCCAGCCACAGCCCCTGTGCCAACCGTTGTGTCCCAGGCCGTGCCGGCAGCAAGCCGCGCGCTCTACGAAAAAACTGTGCTAGATGTGGTGTCGGACAAGACCGGCTATCCGGTAGAGATGCTCACGCTCGATATGGGAATGGACGCCGATCTCGGCATCGACTCGATCAAGCGCGTCGAGATCATGGCGGCCTTGCGCGGCAAATTGCCGCAGGCACCCGAGATCAAGCCCGAGCATTTGGGTTCGCTGCAAACGCTTGAGCAAGTGGTGGCTTTTCTTGCTGCCGGTGCTGGCACCGACCCTGCCGTGCTGGCTGCAGCGCCTGCCGTCGCGGTCGTGCCCGCTGCATCCGCGGAAGTGCGAGTCAGCGGCACGTCCATCACCACGGTAATGCTCGACGTTGTGTCTGACAAAACCGGCTATCCCGCAGAGATGCTGGATCTTGGTATGGGCCTCGACGCCGACCTCGGGATTGATTCGATCAAGCGCGTCGAAATCATGGCGGCCTTGCGCGCCAGGTTGCCGGGCGCGCCGGAAATCAAACCAGAGCACTTGGGTTCGCTGCAAACGCTGCAGCAGATCGCCGATTTTCTGGGTGCGGGCAACGAGCCTGCCGCTGTGCCTGTTGCGATGTCTGTCGCAGCATCCGCATCCGCAGCAGCTTCATCTGCCGCAACCGATCCCGCCCCGGCAATACCGGGCAGCACCACCGGTACAGGCCGCATCAGCGAGATTCTGCTCGCAGTCGTCGCTGACAAAACCGGCTATCCAGTCGAGATGTTGAATCTGGACATGGGTCTCGACGCCGATCTGGGGATTGACTCGATCAAGCGGGTCGAAATCATGGCGGCGCTGCGTGCGCAACTTCCGGGTTCACCTGAAATAAAACCGGAGCATTTGGGTTCGTTGCAGACCTTGCAACAGATGGTCGATTTTCTGAAGGGGCCCAGTGCTGCGCCGGTGCCCGCGCCGGTATCGATTCCACACACTGCGCCTGCTGTGGCCGCGGTGCAGGCACGACTCGCTCCCGCGCACGAAAAAGCCATCCCGCACCAGCTCCTCAACGTCATGCGCCAAGTGGTGCGTACGGTGGAAATTGCAGCAGGTGAGCGGCGTGATCTGCTCACCCTGCCGGCTGGTGCGCAGGTCTGGCTGCTCGATGATGGTTCGGCACTCACGCAGCAGATTGCTGCGCGTCTGGAGTCCAAGCGTCTCACCGTACAGCGCATCGCGCTCGATGGAAAGTTCACCGGCGCGGGTGCAGCCAAGCGCGCTGCTGCGCCCTCCGCGCTGATCGTCTTGACACCGGCGGCACCCTGTGACGACAGTTTTCTCAAGCGCGCCTTCCGGCTGATTCAGCAAGCCGGGCCGGGGCTGCGCAAAGCGGGCGCGGCGGGCGGCGCAATGCTGGTCACGGTGTCGCGGCTGGATGGTGCGTTCGGGTTCGGCGCGGGTTTGGGTGCAATGGGCGCACATGCGGATCCAGTCAGCGGTGGTCTGGCCGGGATGGTGAAAACCGCACGGCTCGAATGGCCCGAGGTGCATTGCAAGGCGATTGACCTCGATCCGGCCACGCTGCAAGCCGAACCGGCAGCAGCGCAAATTGTCGAAGAAATGTTTTTGGCCGGCCCGGTCGAAGTGGGTCTGTCTGGCACGGTGCGAGTGGTACTCGAAGTCGATTTCGAGGCGATAGCCCCAGTTGCCAATCAGAACTCCTCGCCTCTGAGTCAATCTGATGTGGTGGTGATCTCGGGCGGCGCGCGCGGCGTCACCGGTGATGCCGCGCTGGCGCTGGCGCGTACGTTCCATTCCACCCTGGTGTTGCTGGGCCGCAGTGAGTTGCCTGAAGCAGAACCGGTGTGGGCACGGGGCCTCGCCACCGAAGCTGAACTCAAAAAAGCACTGTTTGCCACCCTGCCGCGCGGCACCACGCCTGCCGCAGTGGAGACGTGTTACCGCCAGTTGCTGGCGCAGCGCGAGATTCGCACGCAGTTGGCGCAGATCGAAGCCGCTGGCGCACGCGCGGTGTATTGCAGCGTGGACGTGCGTGACGCCGCTGCTGTTGCGCGCGTGCTGGCGGACGTGCGTGGTCGTCATGGCGCAATTCGCGCGCTGGTGCATGGCGCGGGTGTGCTGGCGGACCGCCGCATTGAAGACAAAACCGAAGAACAGTTCGACGCCGTGTATGGCACCAAGGTGACCGGCCTGCGCAATCTGCTGGCTGCGCTGGCGCAGGACGAGTTGAAAGTCATTGCACTGTTCTCGTCCTACACCGGCCGCTTCGGGCGCATTGGCCAGGTCGATTACGCGGCTGCCAACGAGGTGCTCAACAAACTGGCGCAACAAGAGGCGCGGAGCGAAGCACGCCTGCGCGCGGATTGCCGCGTGGTCTCGATCAACTGGGGGCCTTGGAACGGCGGCATGGTCACGCCCGGTCTGCGCAAACTGTTTGAACAAGAGGGTGTCGGCCTGATCGACACCGCTGCCGGTGCTGCATTTTTGGTGCGCGAAATGTGCGCACCGGCCGGTGCCGCAGTCGAGGTGCTGGCGCTGGCACCGCCGCCGCAGGCGCTCGCCCCCACACCACCCGCGCCGCCCTCCGAGGCGGCGCGGGCACGCAGCCGTCTCGCGCTGTCGCAGGCGGCGGTGGCGTTTGAGCGTGAGGTCAGTGTGGCCGCACTGCCTTTTCTCGCATCGCACGTCATCAATGGCCGCGCCGTGTTGCCGGCCGCGTTGATGGTGGAGTGGCTGGCGCAGGCGGCATTGCATGGCCACCCGGGTATGCGCTTTCATGGCCTCGATGATTTCAAGGTGCTCAAGGGCGTAGTGCTCGACGCCGGGCAATCGGTGACGGTGCGCCTGCATGCGGGTGCGGCACAGCGGCGCGACAAGCTGCATGTGGTGCCGGTGTATATGACGAGTCTGGTCAGTGGTGGCGCTGCTGGTGCTGCCGGTAATTCTGCGAACCCCCGCCAAATTTTGCACGCGCAAGCCGACGTGCTCTTGACCGAAGAAAAATTGCCCAACGCGCCAGCGGCCGATGTGGTCGATATGTCAGGCGGCGAGATTGCCGATGCCTACTCACTCGGCGTGCTGTTCCACGGCGCGGCACTGCACGGCATCGAACGGGTTGAAGTGTGCGCCGAGCGTGGCGTGGCGGCGCTGCTCAAGGCCGCTTCCGCGCCGATCAAGTGGATGCAGAATCCGCTGCGCGGCAGTTGGATCGCCGACCCGCTCGCGCTCGACAGCGCATTCCAGATGATGATTCTGTGGAGCAACGCACATCGCGGCGGGCCGTCCTTGCCGAGCGCGCTGCGCAGTTACCGCCAGTTTGTCAGCGCGTTTCCCAAGGGCGGTTGCCGCGCGGTGATTGGCGTCGCGCTTGGCATCAGCGCGATTGCGGTGGCGACGATTCAATTTCTGGACCGGCA
>JANOYK010000546.1:0-3305 GCA_031428855.1 Burkholderiales bacterium
CCGGCGGCCTGCATTTCCTCTTCGCTGATAAGGCCGTAGTTGCCGCGGTAAATGTAATCAAGCTGCGCGCGCACCTGGGCGCTGGCACCGATGATGAGCGGCTTGCGCCCGGTGTTGTTGGGGTGGCCCGGCAAAATCATGCCTTGGCGGTAGAGCATTTGCAGCACCGGAAATTCCGACAAATTGGCAAAGCGCCCGTTCTGGATCAACAGGTCCGAGAGCAGGATCACGTTGGGGCCGGTCTCGCACATGACGCCGCCGCGGCTCTCCTCGGCAATGTAGCCGCGCAGCATCAGGTTTTTCACCACGTCGGCCGGCGCGCCGCACAAAATGTAGAGGCCGGCTTCAGGCACCTGAATCCAGAACACGCCGGGGGCCACGCGCGTGGTGCGCAGGTTGTGCATTGCCTCGCGCAAGGCCAAGCGGCTCGCCTCCAGTTCGGCGGTGCGCCGCGCCACACGGGCTTCGAGCAGCGCGTTCTGACTCTTCAACGCGTGCTGCGCATCGCGCAAATCCAGATGCAGGCGCAGGCGCGCCTGCAGCACCGCCGGATCCAGCGTTTTGTCCAGATAATCGACCGAACCGGCCTCGAAGCCGCGCCTCTCATCACCCGACTCGACGCGGTTGGAAGTGAGAAAAATAACCGGCGTATCGCCCAGCACCGGATCGGCCTTGATGCGCCGGCACAGTTCATAGCCATCGAGATCAGGCATGCCGACATCACACAAAATCAAATCCGGGCGCTCGCGGCGCGCCAGTTCCAGCGCTGCCAGCGGCTGGTTAGTCACGCTCACGTCATACGCCGCCCCCAGCTTGACCTGCAAATAGGCGGTGACCACCACATCGTCATCAATGGCGAGAATTTTTCTTTTCGTGTCCGGTGTTGCCATACGTAGTCCTCAAGCGGGGTGTGCGGCTGCAAGGTGCAAACCTGCCGGCCCGCAGACTGCCTGGAAATGCCTGCCGGCCCGCAGCCGGCCCGGAAATGCCATTGTCCGAATGTTCTCACAAGGCGGACACGGCATGCATGCCGCTGCCGGCCCGGCCCGGCGCGTCACGTCGAAGTTGCCAGCGTGCTGCGGGCGCTGCAATCGACGCCGCGCGTGGAGCTGGAACACCGCCCAAGCTTTGATGCCGCGCTGGCGCAATTTGCCGCCGACTCAGCCTGGGGCTTGGCAGACAGCATGATCGCCGCCGCCGCCGCAAAGCAGCAGACCACCTTGCTCACATTTGACAAAAAACTGGCGCGTCTGAGCCGGTCAGCGGTGCTGCGTTAGGGCGGTGTCTGGTGAGGCTGCGCTAAGCTGGGGCTGCGCGCATGTCTATAATCGCTGCCGCTTACATCCTCACTATTCAAACTATTCTGTGGGCAACCGACTCTCCAAAATCTACACACGCACCGGCGACGCCGGCACCACCGGCCTGGCCGATGGCTCGCGCACGGCCAAAACCGCGCCGCGCATCCATGCCTTAGGCGATGTCGATGAACTCAATTCGGTGATCGGCCTGTTGCTGTGCGAAGACCTGCCTGCGGCGACGCGCGCGCAACTGGTGCTGATTCAGCACGATCTGTTTGATCTGGGCGGCGAGATGGCGATTCCCGGTTTCAAGAGCATTACCGGGGCGCAGGTCAAGCGGCTGGAGGATTACCTCGACGCTTACAACGCCACGCTCGAAGCGCTGAAGAATTTCATTTTGCCGGGCGGCTCGAAGGCGGCGAGCTTCGCGCATCTGGCGCGCACCGTGTGCCGCCGCGCCGAGCGCAGCGTGATCTTGCTCGGGCAGAGTGAGGCCGTGTCAGACCTGTCGCGCCAATATTTGAACCGGCTGTCGGATCTATTGTTCGTGTTGTCACGTATCCTTAACCGCCACGCGGGCCAGCCCGATGTGCTGTGGGAGCAGGGCCGCAATGGTGCGGTAAAGTAATCGCAGTCTGGATTCTATCGCCGTCCTGATGCTGGCAGATAAACCCGCTTTCCCCATAGCATTCAACGTAAGTAAGCACTACCAATTTATTGCATGGCCACCAGCCCCGAACAGAATCAACGCTTGCAGGAACTGCTCGCCGCCGCTGCCCGGCGCGATGCCGCCGCGCAAGCCGCGTTCGCCGCGCTGTATCAGGCCACGTCATCGAAACTGTTTGGCGTCGCGCTGCGTATATTGAGGCGGGAAGACTGGGCTGAGGAGGTGTTGCAGGAGTGCTATGTGAACATTTGGAACCACAGCGCGACCTATAAGTTGCAACTGTCGGCGCCGATGACCTGGATGACCAGCATCGTGCGCAACCGCTGCCTCGATTGGCTGCGCCGCCCGCGCATGGAAGATGCGACCGGCGACAACGCCGTGTTTGAGGCGGTCGAATCGCCCGAACCGGGGCCGCTGGCCTTGTTGGAGCAATCGACCGAGGCGCGGGCGATTGCCGGCTGCATGGCCAAGCTCGATGCCAAGCAGCGGCACGCGGTGAGCATTGCGTTTTATGAGGGCTTGACCCATACCGAACTGGCGGCAAAGATGGGCGAGCCGCTCGGCACCGTCAAAACCTGGGTGCGGCGCGGCTTGACGAAGTTGAAGGATTGCTTGGGCGCTGCGGGGTTGAGCGGCGCTTAGCTGAACGTGGCGCTGCGGGGTTGAGCGGCGCTTAGCTGAACGTGGCGTTGCGGGGTTGAGCGGCGCTTGATAAACCAAAGAGGCTTTCGAGAAACATCATGGAGTACCGCAACAAACCCCAGCTGCGCGATGCGTTGGCAGCCGAGTACGTTCTGGGCACGCTCGCGGGCCGCGCGCGGCGGCGGTTTGAAGCGTGGCTCAAACAGGATGCCGCCTTGCGCATCACCGTCAACGAATGGGAAACGCGCTTGACACCGATGGCCGCAGTGATTCAAGAGGTGCTGCCGCCAAAGCGGGTGTGGGAGCGGGTCTCCGCCGCTATCGCCCCGGCAGCCGCATCCACCAACGCTTCCAGGCCATCGCTCTGGCACAACCTGGTATTTTGGCGCGGCTTTGGTCTGACTGCGGCTGGCGCGGCGGCGGCACTGATGGTGTTTGTGGGCGTGCGTCCGCCCGAGATTGTCGAGCGCATCCAGGTGGTTGAAAAAGTGGTGGAGCGCTTGGTGCCGGTGGCCGATGGCACGGCGGCGCATCAGCCCTCGTATGTCGCCGCCCTCAAAGACGGCAAGGGCGAGACCATGCTGATGATTTACGCCGGCCGCAAGGCGGGTGAAATGTGGGTCAAGTTCCTGGGCACCTCGATGCCGGTCGACGCCAGTCTGGAGTTGTGGGGGCTGGACCTGCACGGCAATCCGAAA
>JANOYK010000547.1:0-3395 GCA_031428855.1 Burkholderiales bacterium
CCGCTTGTACCGAGGAACTGTTCTATCGCTACATCGATATCTATAACAAGCGGGTATTGAATGATGGGCATGAATCGTCGCTGTCCCTGAAAGTCGTAAAGCGGCATATTGCCAGATCGAGCCAATTGCTTGCGCCTCTGCATTGAAAAGTGTTTCATCGACGCGGGCTTGCGGCAATTGAAATGAACCGGCATAGCCAAAGTCAATCGGGGAGAGTTTTATGCTCAAGCATTTGCTGTTGTTGTGCGGTGTGGCCATGATGTCCGCCGGTTGTGCCTCAGGTGGCGCCGGCAGAAGTGGCCCGATCGTGATGGAAGAATTCAAGGTGCCAAGCGATGCCGGCATCCAGATCTACGTGCGCAACAAGCGCCCGGCGGGCATGACAGACTTCTCGCCCGCCAAGACCGTGATCTATGTGCATGGCGCGACCTACCCGGCCGAGACGGCGTTTGATCTGCAACTCGATGGCAAGTCGTGGATGGATTACATCGCCGAGCGCGGCTACGACGTTTATCTGCTCGACGTGCGCGGCTATGGCGGCTCGACCCGGCCGCCGCAGATGGATCAGCCGCCCGGTGCCAACCCGCCGTTTGCCGGCACCGAAGAAGCGATGCGCGATGTTGACGCGGTGGTCGAGTTTGTGAAGAAACGCCGCAGCATCGATAAGGTCAGTTTGATTGGCTGGTCGTGGGGCACCGCGATCATGCAGTGGTACGTGAGCCTGAACAGCCACAAGGTGCAGAAGCTGGTGTTGTATGCGCCGGTGTGGATCCGCACTACTGCGTCCCTCGTGCAGACCGGGCCGGGGCCGACGCCAGCCTATCGCTCAGTGAGCATGGCGCAGGCCAAGGCGCGCTGGCTCACTGGCGTCGCGCCCAACCAGCAGGCCGATTTGATTCCGGCCGGCTGGTTTGAGAAATGGGCCGAGGCGACCTCGGCGACTGACCCGGTGGGCGCGAAACAAAACCCTCCCGTGCTGCGCGCGCCCAATGGCGTGGTGGCCGATGGCCTCAAGTATTGGGCCAATGGCGTGATCCCGTGGAAGCCCGAAGATATCAAGGTGCCGGTGCTGCTCATCAAGGCCGAGTGGGATGTGGACACGCCCGCCTACATGGCGCAGGCACTGTTCCCCAAACTGACCGGCGCGCCGTACAAGCGCTACGTCGAGATTGGCGAAGGCACGCACACTGTCATCATGGAAAAAAACCGCATGGGCCTGTTCCGCGAGGTGCAGTTGTTTCTTGATGACAAATTTGCGCCGGTCAAGTAGAGCGCACATTGAGACCGCACGTTGCATCACTGGCGCAGAGACCTGGCTGAAAAGGAAACCGTTTTCGATGTCTGATTTGATTGAACAACTGCGCGCTGTGGTGGGCGATGCCCACTGCATCACCAGTGACTACGCCGCCTACGCCAACGACGCGCGCAAGAAGTTTTTTGGCAAGCCTTTGGCGGTGGTCAAGCCGCGCACGGTGGAAGAAATCGCCGCCATCGTCAAGCTGTGCAGCGCGTCCGGCGTCGCCATCGTGCCGCAGGCCGGCAACACCGGTCTGGTCGGCGGCAGCGTGCCGGATGAATCGGGCGCGCAGGTGGTGCTCAACGTCTCGCGCATGAATCAAGTGCTCGATGTCGATGTCATCAACAACACCATGACGGTCGAGGCGGGCTGCATTTTGCAGAAGCTGCAAGAGACTGCCGCCGAACACGACCGCTTGTTTCCGTTGTCGCTCGCGGCCGAAGGCTCGTGCCAGATCGGCGGCAATATTTCGACCAACGCCGGCGGCGTGCAGGTGCTGCGCTATGGCAATACGCGCGAATTGGTGATGGGGCTGGAGGTGGTGTTGCCGTCGGGCGAGATCTGGAGCGCGCTCAAAGGTTTGCGCAAGGACAACACCGGATATGACTTAAAGCAATTGTTCATCGGCGCAGAAGGCACGCTCGGCATCGTCACCAAGGCGGTGTTGAAGTTGTTCCCCGCGCCCAAGTCCACCAGCACCGTGTTCATCGCGCTGGCCAGCCCGCGCAGGGCGCTCGAACTGCTCACGCACATGCGCTCACACTTGGGCGAGCGGCTGACCGCGTTTGAGTTGATGTCGGCGCGCTGTGTCGAAATTGTGCAGTCGGTGTTTCCGGCCTATCGCGCGCCGTTCGCCGCGCAACACGCTTGGTATGTGTTGCTCGAAGCGACTGACCCGCAGCCCGGTGAAGCGCTCAACCTCTCGATGGAAACGGCCCTGGAAGTAGCTTGGGGAGCCGATCTCATCGAAGATGCTGCGATTGCGAAGAACCAATCCGAGGCGCAGGCGCTGTGGAATATCCGCGAGCATTTGCCCGAGGCGCAGGCGCGCAACATCAAGCACGACATCTCGGTGCCGATTTCGCGCATCGCGGATTTCATCGACGCGGCAGACGCCGCGCTGGAGAAACACTGGCCTGGCGTGCGCCCGGTCAATTTCGGCCATCTGGGCGATGGCAACCTGCACTACAACATTGCTGAGCCGCCGTCGTACACGGTCGATGCCTGGCTGGCCGAGTGGGAGAAGGTTTCCACCGTGGTGCATGACATCGTGCATGCCTTCGGCGGTTCGATCAGCGCCGAGCATGGCTTGGGCAAGTTGAAAAATATTGAAGTGCGCCGTTTTAAATCGCCGGTCGAATTGGCGCTGATGCAAAGTATCAAACACACGCTCGATCCCCTGAACATCATGAACCCCGGAAAGGTTGTTTGATTCACCATGGCTGACTACATCACTCTCAAAGCCGGCGCGCTGACCGCCGCCATCCACGCCATCGTCAAGGCGGGCGGCTCGAACGAGCGCGAGGCGACACTGGTTTCGACCAACCTGGTCGAGGCCAATCTCAAGGGCCACGACTCGCACGGCGTCGGCATGATCCCGCGCTATATCGATTCGATCAAGGAAGGCGGCCTCGCGGTCAACGCGCACGTGTCGATCACGCTCGACGCCAACGCCTTGCTCACACTCAATGGCAACAAGGCCTATGGGCAGGTCGCCGGATACGAGGCGATGGAGCTGGCGGCAGAGCGCGCCAAGCGCCACGGTGTGTGCGTGCTCGGCATGTCGAACGCGCACCACATCGGTCGCATCGGCCATTGGGCCGAGCAGGCGATTGGGCATGGCTTGGTGTCGATCCACTTTGTCAACGTGATCTCGCGGCCCGTGGTGGCCCCCTGGGGCGGCAGCGATGCACGGCATGGCACCAACCCGTTTTGCGTCGGCATTCCCCGCGCAGGCAAAGACCCGATCGTGCTCGACTTCGCCACCAGCCGCATCGCGCAGGGCAAGACGCGCGTGGCCTACAACAAGGGCGAGCAGTTGCCGCCCGGCATCTTGATCGACCCGCAGGGCAACCCCACCACTGACCCGCGCTTTTCG
>JANOYK010000548.1:0-1934 GCA_031428855.1 Burkholderiales bacterium
ACCGAGGCGACCAGATAGAGCAGGGTGACGACGTCGAGGCTCATTTGTGCGCTCCTGCGTTGCCAGCAGTATCCGCAGCGGAAGCAGCAGGTTTATCTTTTTTCTTGAACATCTCCAGCATGCGCTTGGTGACGAGGAAGCCGCCGAAGATGTTGACCGACGCCAGCGCCACAGCCGCCGTGCCCATCCAGCGCGACAAATCGCTGGTGGTCAGCGCGGCAGCCAGCATGGCACCGACGATGATGACGGCCGAGAGCGCGTTGGTGACCGCCATCAAGGGCGTGTGCAGCGCGGGCGTCACAGTCCAGACCACGTGATAGCCGACGTAAATCGCCAGCACAAAAATGATGAGATTGAGAATGGTGGGGGAGATGGTTTCCATGATCGGTTCCGGTTATTTCTTCACGACTTGCCCGGCCTCGGTCATGAGACACGCGGCGACAATTTCATCTTCTTTGTTGATGACGAGATGGCCTTCCTTGTCGACGATCAGTTTGAGGAAGTCGATCACGTTGCGCGCATAGAGGGCAGAGGCATCGGCCGGCACCAGCGCGGGAAAGTTGGTGTAACCGATCAAGGTGACGCCATGTTTGACCACCACTTGGTCTTTTTCGGTGAGCGGGCAGTTGCCGCCTTGCTCAGCCGCCATGTCCACAATCACCGAGCCCGGCTTCATGGTCTTGACCATCGCCTCGGTTATCAGAACGGGGGCGGGCCGGCCGGGGATCAGCGCGGTAGTAATCACGATGTCGGCCTGTTTGATGCGCTCGCCGATCAGGGCGGCCTGACGCTGTTTGTAATCGTCGCCCATTTCTTTGGCGTAGCCGCCCTGGCCGCGGGCCTGTTCTTTCTCGGCATCGGTCAGCGGCACTTCAATGAATTTCGCGCCGAGCGACTCGACCTGCTCCTTGGTGTCGGGGCGCACGTCGGTGGCTTCCACCACGGCTCCCAGCCGCTTGGCAGTGGCAATCGCCTGCAAGCCGGCCACGCCAACCCCCATGATGACGGCGCGCGCCGCTTTCACCGTGCCCGCCGCCGTCATGAACATCGGCATCACTTTGGGGTAGTGCGTGGCAGCAGTGAGCACCGCCATGTAACCGCCCAGGTTGGCTTGGCTGGAGAGCACATCGAGTGACTGCGCGCGCGAGATACGCGGCGCCGCTTCGAGGGCGAAGCCGGTCACGCCTTGTTTGGCCAGCAGTTCCAGCCCGGCAGCATCGAACCGGTTGAGCGTGCCGATCAGCACCTGGCCGCTGCGCATCAGTGCCACTTCATGCGCTTGCGGTGGGCGCACCTTGAGCAGCATATCGGCCTGCGCATAGAGATCGGCCCCCGGCACGATGCTGGCCCCGGCAGCGGCAAACTCTGCATCCGGAATGTGGGCGCCGGCGCCGGCCCCTGCCTCGACCAGCACGGTGTGCTGGCCGGCAATCAGTTTTTTGACGGTCTCGGGTGTCGCGGCGACGCGCGTCTCACCTGCGCGGGTTTCGCGTGGAATGCCAATGTTCAACCTGTTCTCCTCGTATTGTGATGCCGGCCGGCCACGCACCATTGACCCGGTTTGGCGCATCCAAAATGCACGCCGACGGCACGCTGCCACAGACGGGACGCGCACCAAGTGGAAGTATATCTGCTTGATGCTGCCTGCTTGCGTGGCGATTGGACTGCGCGGCGGTTATGGGGCAGTCGAGCATGGTGTCGCCGCAATCTGCGGCTGGGAAAGGAAACAGCAGGGAAACAGCAGGAAAACAGCAGGAAAACAGCAGCAAAACAGCAGGAAAACAGCAGCAAAACAGCGCGGGATTAACCGCTTTGTTGGGCGCATCAACGGCGCGTGCCGCGCCGTATCGTCACGCATGGGCCGCTCCTCGTAGACGCTGATGAAATCTGCTCTCTCCCTCTTTTGCCTTTGCTGCTGCCTCGCCGCGTGCGAC
>JANOYK010000549.1:0-4878 GCA_031428855.1 Burkholderiales bacterium
GCCGGCACCGCGCCTGCCACCAGCTTTGAGCCGGCACACCCATCCAAGTTCCCGCCGCGTCGCGCTGCCCGCCTGTGGCGGATTGCGCGGCGCAGATTACCCCGGCGCGGGCCGGGGTTTTTGCGCCAGATCAAACGCGCGCTCGAAACCATCGAGTTCTGCCTCGGTGAATCCGCCGGCGAGGCGCGCCGCGCGATTGAGCGGCGGGTGAATGTTGGGCGCGTTGTATTCGCCCATCAGGAGAATAAAGGTGGCAGCGGGTTCCAGGCCGCGCTGCTCGCACAGCCGCTTGTACCAACGGTTTCCGGTTGCCACATGGCCTACCTCGTCGCGCAGGATGATGTCGAGGATGGCGGCTGCGGCATGGTCGCCATGATGCGCGAGGCGCATGCGCATGCCCGGGGTGACATCGAGGCCGCGCGCTTCGAGGATGCGCGGCACCAGCGCCATGCGCACCAGCACATCGTCACGCGTTTTATCGGCCATGTCCCACAGGCCGTTGTGCGCCGGGAAGTCGCCGTAGCGGTGCTGGTACTGGTCACGCAGATGGTGTGACAGCAGCGTGAAGTGATGGGCCTCTTCCTTGGCTACCGTGATCCAGTCGCGGTAATAGTCTTCCGGCATGCCGCCGAAGCGGCAGACTGCATCCAGCGCGAGATTGATGGCGTTGAACTCGATGTGGGTAATGGCGTGGATCATTGCGGCGCGGCCGGCCGGCGAACCGAGACGGCGGCGCGGTACTGCGGCCGGATGGATCAACGCGGGCTGGTCTGGCCGGCCGGGGGTTTCCAGCGGCAGGCTGGCGCGGGTTGCAGCAGTTGCAGGGTCCGTTGCAGGGCCGGTGGTAGAGCCAATCGCAGGGCCGAGCGCCGCGCCTGCCAACGGTTTGCAGCCAGCATCGGCTTGCTGCGTCAGACCCCATGCGGCTTGCGTCAGCGCCACCTTGCGCACCGGGCCGGATTCGGCGAGGGCGCGAAACGCGGTTGCGCGCATCTCCTGCATCGCCGGCATCTTCCGCATCCGGTCCATCAAGTGTCACTGCGCATCGCGGCACCGTGTATCGCGCCGCGTGGCAGACGCCGCTTCACAAGTGGTCGAGCACATCGCGTGGATGGTCGATCACGGCGTCCGCGCCCCAGCTGGCGGGCGGCTCGGTGTCGCCCAGATAGCCCCAGGTGACGGCCAGGGTTTTCATGCCGGCTGCGCGGCCGGCCTGAATGTCGCGCAGATCGTCGCCCACATAAATGCACTCGCCCGCTGCCACGCCTGACACTTCGGCGGCGTGCAGCAGGGGCGCGGGGTGCGGCTTGGCGTGCGCGGTGGTGTCACCCGAGACCACGCACGATGCGCGCCCCGTGAAGCCGATGGAACGGCTCAAGGGGTCGGTGAAGCGCTTGGCCTTGTTGGTGACAACGCCCCATTTGCGGCTGGTCTCAATTGCGCACAACAACTCTTCGACGCCATCAAACAGACGCGTATGCACATGCAAGGCGTTTTCGTAATTGGCGAGAAACTCGACACGGTGCGCCTCGTAATCCGCATCGCCCGGTTTCAAACCGAAGCCGACGCCGACCAACCCGCGCGCGCCGCTTGAGGCCATGCGACGCAGCGGCCCGAGCGGCAATGCGTCGAGGCCACGCTCCGTGCGCATTTTGTTGAGTGCAGCAGCGAGGTCGGGCGCGGTGTCGGCCAGGGTGCCGTCGAGGTCAAACAGGACGCAGCGGATCATCATCTTCCACGCATAAAAAGTTTGTCGAGATCGGAGAGTGCGAACTGATACCAGGTCGGCCGGCCGTGATTGCATTGGCCGCTGCGCTCGGTCGCTTCCATCTGGCGCAGCAGCGCGTCCATCTCGGGCACGGTCAGTTTGCGGTTGGCGCGCACGGCGGCGTGGCAGGCCATGGTTGAGAGCAGCTCGTCGCGGTGGCGCGTCAGCACTTCGCCGGAGCCGAACTCCTGCAACTCCTTGAGCACATCGCGCGCGAGCATTTTGGCGTCAGCATCGGCCAGCAGAGCCGGCACCGCGCGCACCACCAGGCTGGTGTCGGACAGCGGCGCGATCTCGAAGCCGAGCGCGTTCAAGCTATCGGCGTAGTCGGCGGCGGTGGCGACTTCGATGCGCTCGGCGTGGAACGTGACCGGGATCAGCAACGGCTGGGCGCTGATGCGCTGTGCTGCGCCAGCGATGCCGGTGCGCTGCACTTGACTGCCCTGTGGATTGCTGCACTGGTCGAGCTGCGTCTTAAAACTCTCATACAAAATGCGCTCGTGCGCCGCATGCATGTCCACCAGCACCAGCCCGGCCTGATTCTGCGCGAGGATGTAGATGCCGTGCAACTGCGCCATCGCATGGCCGAGCGGCTGCTCGCCCGCTGGCAGCACAGCGGGGAGATACGAAGGGGCCGGCGCTTCCATCACGCGTTGCGCGGCTGGGTTGGAAAACTGCGCGTAATAGGCCAGTGGCGATTGCGCCACCGGCCCAGCATTGAACAAGGGCATCGGCCTGAAACCGTTGGTGGAAGCGACTCCTGACGATGAATCAGCCTGCGGACCGCTCCCACCAAGGGTTTTGGCGGCATCGGGTATGGGAGTTTGGGCGGCGGTGCCGGCCAGCGCAGCGCGCACGGTGCGCATCACGTATTGATGAATCGATTGACTGTCGCGAAACCGCACTTCGGTCTTGGCCGGATGCACGTTGACATCGACTCCGGCCGGCGGCAGCGTGAGGAACAGCGCAAAGGCCGGCTGGCGCTCACCGTGCAGCACGTCGGCATAGGCGGCGCGCACCGCGTGCTGTAACACCTTGTCGCGCACAAAGCGGCCATTGACGAAAAAATATTGCGCAGCGCGCGAGAGTTTGGCCTCGGCCGGGTTGCCGATCAGGCCGGCCAGGGTGAGCTGGTTCGCTTCGGCACCCGCCACCGCGTCGACCACGCGCGCGGCGGCGGCAAAGTCTTCGCCCAGCACATGGGCGATGCGCTGCGCGCGCGATTCGTTTTTGAGATGCTGCGTGACGCGGCCATTGTGCGTGAGCGTGAACGCCACCTCGGGGCGGGACAGCGCAATGCGGCGCACCACCTCGGCACAGTGCGCAAACTCGGTCGCTTCGCTTTTCAAAAACTTGCGCCGGGCCGGCACATTGCCGAACAATTCTTCGACTTCCACAACGGTGCCTTGGGCCAATGCGGCAGGACGGATCTGGGCATCGGCAGCATGAGGCGCAATCGCTGCGCTGGCGGCATGGATTGGATTGGCCGCAGCCGCCGCGCTTGCCGCACCAAGCGCAGACACTGTGGATGCCGCGCCACTGAACGCAAATGCGCTGTCACTGCCGGCCCGGCGGCTGGTGAGCGTGAGCCGCGCGACCGACGCAATCGAGGCCAGCGCCTCACCGCGAAAGCCGAGCGAAGCGACTTGCTCCAGATCATCGAGCGAGGCGATTTTGGAGGTGGCGTGGCGCGCCAGGGCAAACGCCAGCTCGTCACGCGCAATGCCGCCGCCATCGTCGGCGACGCGAATCAGTTTGACGCCGCCGGCTTCGAGCTTGATGTCCACCGCCTCAGCACCGGCATCGAGCGCGTTCTCCAGCAATTCCTTGAGCGCCGAAGCGGGGCGCTCGACCACTTCACCCGCCGCGATCTGGCTGATGAGTTGATCGGGCAAGAGGCGGATCGGTTTGGCGGCACCCGGCGCAGATTGCGCCCCGGCGGCACCAGGCGCGGCGGCATCACTGAAAAACAGGGCGGAAGGAGCGGCAGACATCGGTCAAATTATAGCGGTCGGGTATGATGCGCCCGCCCCTTATTGCCTCTGCACGAACCCGGAACCCGTATGGAAATCGTTCTGCAACTGTTCGACTTCATTCTCCACATCGACGCCCATCTGGCCGTGTTGATCCGCGATTACGGGGTCTGGATTTACGCCATTTTGTTCGCCATCATTTTTATCGAAACCGGCCTGGTGGTGATGCCGTTTTTGCCGGGTGATTCACTGCTGTTTGTGGCCGGCGCATTTGCTGCCAAGGGCGATATCGATGTCAGCCTCATCATCGTGCTGCTGTCGGTGGCGGCGATTTTGGGCGACGCGGTGAACTATTCGATCGGACGCTATTTCGGTGTCAAGGTGTTTGCCTGGGAAGACTCGCGCTGGTTCAACAAACGCCTGTTCGACCAGACCCATGCCTTCTACGAGCGCCACGGCGGCAAGACATCGTGATCGCGCGCTTCCTGCCGTTCCTGCGCACCTTCGCGCCGTTTGTTGCCGGCGCTGCGCAAATGACCTATGCGCGCTTCGCCCTGTTCAATATTTCGGGCGGCATCTTCTGGGTCGCCTCCCTCACCATCGCCGGTTTTTGGTTCGGCAACATCCCGTGGGTGAGCCAGAACCTGACCAAGATCGTGATCGCCCTGATCATCCTGCCGGGGCTGCCGGCTGTGTATGTCGGTGTGCGCGAGTGGCTCGCATCGCGCCGTGCCAAACGCGCCCAGACCACGCCTCTTTGATTTCTCCGCTGGCTTTTTCCCCTGATGTTTTCCCCAATGTTTTCCCTGACTCCCTCTGATCTCACCCCGTGAAAACCAAACCCTGCCTCACCCACGAAGACTGCCAAATAATTGCCGATGCCTGCGCCGCCGAAGCGCGCGCCCACAACTGGGCCGTCAGCATTGCCATCGTCGATGACGGCGGCCACCTGCTCCGCTACGAGCGCCTCGACGGTGCCGCGCCATCGAGCGCCGAAATCGGCCCGGCCAAAGCACGCATGGCCGCACTCGGCCGGCGCGAAACCAAAGCCTATGAAGACATGATTAACGGCGGCCGCTACTCCTTCCTCTCCGCCGCCAGCGCCACCAATCTGCGCGGCGCCATGATGGAAGGCGG
>JANOYK010000550.1:0-3794 GCA_031428855.1 Burkholderiales bacterium
AGGCGGTACCCGCGAGGGGTATCAATCAGACGATCAAGGCAGACACCAGACGAGCCGCGTCCTCAGCGTCATGCTGACATCCGGTCACGGGGCACGAGAAAGCTTTACCGGGTCAACCAGCGCCCTTGATGTCCGGCGGCATCGGCACCGGCCCCGCAAGCAAAGACCGAATCCGCGTCCGCACAATCGTCATCACCGCCCCGCAGCAAGCGATGATGTCGTTCTCGCGGATCACCCCCCGGTAAAGATAGCGGCCCAGATAGATCAGCGCCTTGGTGCCGCTGCCAACCGGCTTGCCAACCGACTTGCAATCGGCTTGCAATCGGCTTGCAATCGACTTGCAATCGACTTGCAATCGACCACCCACTGCGCCGGGTAGCATGCGGGCAGCGTCAACCCGGCGGCAGCGATGTCCGCCAGCATCTTGTAAGCGATCTTCAAACCGCGTCTTGCTTTAGCATGCTGGCCACACCTGCCATTTTCTGCGCCTGGTTTACACCCTGCCGGCATCTTGGTATGGGCCTGAGAATGGCTTCTGGAGCCATTCTCCAAGGCATGGTTACTGCGCCAGAATGCGCGCCACCTCAATCGGTGCCGATACCATCGCATCATGCCCGGTCTTGATCTCGCAATAGGTCCACGCCGCATCAGCCTTGACGCGCTGCTTGGTGCCGTTGAAGTCGGAGTAGAACGGCTCGACACAATCGATATAGGTGCGCGGCAGCAAGTTGATACCGCGCCCCGCTGCGAGATTGGGCAGGCGCAGGGTCGAGAGGTAACAGCCATACGGGTGCGGGCGCAGGCGGCGAGTGACCCAGGCGATGTCGTCCGCATTGGTCAAACCAAAACCGGCGGCTGATGGCGGCGGAATGAACAGGCCGCCGGCGTCTTGTGCGGCCTTGTTGCGCGCGGCAAATTGTTCCGGTTTGCTGGTGCTGAACCAGCCGTCGCCATCGCGTGGCACCGAGCCATCCAGATACACCATGCGCACGATGCGGCCCGTGCCTTCGAGCCGGTCGGCAGCGGCGGTGACGATGGCGCAGCCATACGAGTGGCCGGCCAGCACCACGCCGGTCAACTCATACGCCTCGATGTAATTGACCACGTCTTCGATGTGGGTGTCGAGGGTGATTTGTTTCGAGGCCAGGTGCGCGTGCTCGCCCATGCCGGACAAGGTCGGCGTGTGGACTTCATGCCCCTGCGCGCGCAGCAGCGTGGCAACCCGCGACCAGCACCAGCCGCCGTGCCAGGCACCGTGGATCAATACGAACGTGCTCATGCGGGTTTTCCTTCAAGAAAAGATTGGGTGAGGGTCATGACGTGGGCTTCGAGATCAGAGTGCAGACAATCGACGCGGGTTAAATCAGCCATGCTGCGCAGCCAGGTGATCTGGCGCTTGGCCAGTTGCCGGGTGGCGGCGATGCCTTGCTCGCGCAGGGCGGCGCGGTTGATCACGCCTTCGAGATGCATCCATGCCTGGCGGTAGCCGACGCAGCGCATCGACGGCAGATCAGCGTGCAGATCGGGATACTCATCGCGCAGCCAGACCAGTTCGTCGAGCAAGCCGCGGCGCAGCATGTCGTCGAAGCGCTGCGCGATGCGCCGGTGCAGTTGCGCGCGGTCGGAGGGTTCGAGCGACAGCGTGAACAGATCGAATGGCAGGCGCGCCACGCCGCTGCCGCCTTCGGTGCTGGCGCGGCGGCCCAGCATTTCGGTCATGGTGCGCCCGGTGGTGAAATGAATTTCCAGTGCGCGCCCGATGCGCTGCGAATCATTCGGGCCGATGCGGCGCGCCGAGTCCGGATCAATCGTGGCCAGTTGCGCGTGCAGCTCGGGCCAGGTGCGATGGGTTGCCAACAGCGCTACCGCTTCACGCGCGCGTGGATCGGACGGCGGCAATTGGTCCAGCCCCTCGCGCAGCGCGTTGAAATACATCATGGTGCCGCCGGCCAGAATTGGCACCTTGCCGCGCGCGTGAATCTGGTCGATCAAATGCAGGGTGTCTTCGCAAAACCGCGCTGCCGAATAGGCCTCGACCGGGTCGATGATATCGACCAGGTGATGCGGAATGCTGCGGCGCTCGTGCATGGTTGGTTTGGCCGTGCCCACCTCCATGCCGCGATACACCAGCGCCGAATCAATGCTGATGATTTCACCGTAGAAGCGGTGCGCCAGCGCGATGGCGAGGCCGGTTTTGCCGGACGCGGTGGGGCCGATCAGCGCGAGCACGCGCGGGCGGGGGCCGGGTGTCGCAGCGGCTGGCGTGGTACCGGGGGCTGCACTCGATGTTGCCTCTGGTGCTGCCTTAGCTTCTGGGTCCGCTGCAGCGCTCAATCTTTCACCATGCACACAAGGTAATTCACGCTGGTGTCGGTGCCGAGCCAGTAACGCCCGGTCAAGGGGTTGTAGCCGATGCCTTGCCACTGTTGCACGTTCAGATGCGCCTCACGCGCGAAGCGCGCCAGCTCAGAGGGCTTGATGAATTTCATGTAATCGTGGGTGCCGCGCGGCAGCAGGCCGAGGATGTATTCAGCCCCGAGCACGGCAAACAAATACGACTTGGGGTTGCGGTTGAGCGTGGAGAAAAACACGTGGCCGCCGGGTTTGACCAGCGTCGCGCAGGCACGCACGATGGCGGCCGGGTCAGGCACGTGTTCAAGCATTTCCATGCAGGTCACCACATCGAATGACGCCGGCTCGCGCGCGGCGAGGTCTTCAGCGCTGATGCATGCGTAGTCCACCTGTGCGCCTGATTCAAGCTGATGCAGCCGCGCTACCGTCAGCGATTTTTCCGCGAGGTCGATGCCGGTGACCTGCGCACCTTGGCCCGCCATGGCCTCGGTGAGGATGCCGCCGCCGCAGCCAACATCGAGCACGCGCTTGCCCGCGAGCGGCGCGCGTTGGTTGATCCACTCGAGCCGCAGTGGATTGATTTCATGCAGCGGCTTGAACTCGGAGGTGGGGTCCCACCACTTGGCCGCGAGCGCGGAAAACTTGGCGATCTCGACCGGGTCAACGTTCGGCGCAGCAGTGCTGGTCATGGCGAGGGTTCTGGTTGATGCGGTGGATGTGTTGGCGGGTTGCTGCGACGATGTATCGCTTGGATGATGGCTTGCTGCTATTTCCGTTTGATGCACTCAAGATACGCTTCGCCATCGGGCGGCGCGTTGTCGCGCTGGGCTTTCCACACGGTCTCACCCAGACATTCAAGCACATCATGCGCGGCCTCGTGCAGCGAGCCGTGTTTCTTCGCCAGGCGCTCGAATTGGGCGCGGATGCCGGGCGGCTGGTCAATCGACATTTGTTCAGTCACCGACAAGTGCAATGACAGATGCAAAAACGGATTGACCTCGCCAAACTCGGGCAGAAAATCCTTGTCGCGGTATTGCTCCGGTGCGGCCAGCAGCGGATGATATTGCGGGTGTTCGAGCACCCAGTCGAGCGCCTGTGTTTCCAGCGGCGTCATGATCTCGCGGGCATCGTGCTTCTTCCACACGCCGGAAAAGAAATCGCGCACGTCGTCGCGCGAGGGGGTGAACATGGTCAGCGCGCCTTGGCCGGTGGACGTTTGACGGCGGGCGGGCGTGCCTTGGCGGCGCTGCGCGGCGCTGCCGGGCCGGGCGGTGCGAACAGGGCTGCTTTTGGAAGTGCCACTAGCTTGAAAGCCTTGGTGGAAGCCGATTTTAAAGCCTTCCCTTTTAAAATCGTTGGTGCGGGCGGTTCTCCCGGCCATGGCCGGACGGGTTTTGTGCCGATGGGGTGTGTGCGTGCGGCGCTTGTTGCTGCGCTTGTTG
>JANOYK010000551.1:0-1579 GCA_031428855.1 Burkholderiales bacterium
TGAGGGGCGCGAGCGCAGCGCCGCGATTCTGGAGGCGGCACATGTGCGCCTGCGCCCGATTTTGATGACGACGCTGGCAATGGTGTTCGGCATGCTGCCGCTGGCGCTGGGCTTGTCGGAAGGCTCGGAGCAGCGCGCGCCGATGGGGCAGGCGGTGATCGGCGGCGTGATGACGTCGTCGAGGTTGACGTTGGTGGTGGTGCCGGTGATGTACACCTATCTGGATGACATGACTGCGTGGTTTGGGCGGCGTGGGGCGGCGATGGTGGCGGCCGGTGCCGCAGCCAGTGCCGCCGGTGGCGGCGGCGGCGCACCTGCTGCTGCAGCCGGACAAAGGGCCAATGATAAAATTTGAGGCTTCTTCGCAGAGTGCGCAGCGCTGCCTGACCCGCGCTGTCAGCGCGTCCGGCGCAGCCTCTCTCCTGCGTTAATTCAGTCATTTTTCCCAGCCCAGCCGCCATGCAGCCCACTCTCGATATTGCGCAAGCCCGCTTTAACATGATCGAGCAGCAGATCCGCCCGTGGGATGTGCTCGATCAGGACGTGCTCGACCTGCTCGAAGTGGTGCGGCGCGAAGAGTTTGTGCCGCCGGCCCACCGTCTGCATGCGTTTATGGATATCGAGATTCCGCTCGACACCATCGCGCCGGCGGCGCCGGGCGCGGCGATGTGGTCACCCAAAATGGAAGCGCGCGTGTTGCAGGAAGTGCAGGCCAGGAGCCACGACCGCGCGCTCGAGATCGGCGCGGGCAGCGGTTACTTTGCCGCGCTGCTGGCACATCGCTGCCACTCGGTGACCACGGTGGAGATGGTGCCGGCGCTCAAGACACTGGCCGAGCGCAATCTCAAAACCGCGCGCATCTCCAACGCGCGCGTGCAGCAAGGCGATGGTGCCAACGGGTTTGGCAGCGACAAGTACGACATCATCGTGCTGTCCGGCTCGACCCCGCTGGTGTCGCCAAAGCTGCTCGGCCAGCTCAATCCCGGCGGCCGCCTGTTCGCTGTGACCGGCGACGCACCGGCCATGATTGCGCGCGTTTTCACCAGCGCCGCCACCGGCGTCACCGTGCAGGAACTGTTTGAGACCGTGCTCACGCCGCTGGTCAATGCGCCGCAGCCGGCCCGCTTCGTGTTCTGAATGCCGGCATCCCGCGTTTTAACCACTTCGCCGCCAAAGCACCACCCTCCCAACACACCGCGCCATGCAGCAACTCAGCGCCCCTGATCTCGCCGCCTGGCTGGCCGACCCGGCGCGCGCCAAACCGCTGCTGCTCGATGTGCGTGAGGCCTGGGAAGTGCAGACCGCCAGCCTGCCCGGCATCGTGCATATTCCGATGGGCCAGATGCCGGCGCGGATAGACGAGCTTGCCGGGGCCGGCGGGCAAGACGGCGGGCAAGCCGGTGCGCAAGCCGGTACACAAGACATCGTCGCGATTTGCCACCACGGCACGCGCAGCATGCAGGTCGCGTATTTTCTCGAAAGCCGCGGCATCGGCCCGCTGCATAATTTGGCCGGTGGCATGGAGGCGTGGTCAACCGGCGTTGACGCCACGGTGCCGCGCTATTGAGTTGAAACAGCA
>JANOYK010000552.1:0-2946 GCA_031428855.1 Burkholderiales bacterium
ATGCGGGTTGGTCAGCACGGCCACGCGCGAAATTTTCGGCACGACGCCGGCCGTCATCTCAAGCAACAGTTGCAGGCGCTTGCCGCTGATCTCGGTGGTGTTGCTCGATACCCCGGTGGTATTGCCGCCCGGCCGCGCCAGGCTTTTGACCAGGCCGCTGCGCACCGGGTCGCCGGGGCCGACGAACACCAGCGGTATGGTCGACGTGGCTTTTTGCGCGGCAAAGGTCGGCGGCGAACCCTGAATCACCATCACGTCGACCTTCAGCTTCACCAATTCAGCCGCCAGCACATCGAGCAGCTCGGGCCGGTTCTCGGCGTAGCGGTATTCGATTGTGAGGTTCTTTCCTTCCACATAGCCGAGCTCGCGCATGCCGCGCGCGAACGCGCCGAGGTAATGTGCCTCGATGGAGGCTGGGCGTTTGCTGGCGGTGAGAAAACCGACGCGCCAGACTTTGTCCGCCGGGCCAGCCGGCTGTTGCGCGAATGATGTGAACGACGCGACAAGCGTAGCGGCACCGAGAGCCAGTGTGAGTGTGCGGCGGATGTTCATTTGAATTTCCCTCTGAAATACGCGGAAGAATGGCTCGTACCAACGGTTTTCGGCCGATGGTTGCGAGGCATCGTGGCCTTGGTGGCGTGTCTGGCGTGTTGGGCACGCTGCTTCATTCAATCACCCGGTCCGCCCGCAGCAGCAGTTCACCGCTGACCTTGATGCCGAGCGCATCGGCGGTCTTGCGGTTGAGCACCAGCGCATAACGCATCGGCTGCTCGAACGGCAAATCGCCGGGCTTGGCGCCCTTGAAAATCTTGTCGACAAAAATCGCCGCGCGGCGGAAGTTGTCGGTGATATCCGAGCCGTAGCTCATCAGGCCGCCGGCTTCGGGATAGTTTCGCGTCGGGTAAATCGACGGCAGGCGGTGCTTGAGGGCGAGCGCGGCGATCTGCGCGCGCTGCTGCAGCATGAAGCCGTCAATCGCGATCACAACGCCCTCGGCGCGATCGCGCGTCATCGCGGCAAACGCCTGCTCGATCTCTGCGGGCGTGCTGGCCCGCAGCGGCAGCGCGCTGCGGCCGGTCTTGCGCAGGGCGTCGAGCAGTTGCGCCAGATCGTCCGCCGAGCGCGCATTGGCCGGGTTGGTGAGCACGGCGATGCGCTTGATTTTGGGCACCGCGACGATCAGCAACTCGACCAGTTTTTGCACCGTCTCGCCGCCGCCGGTGGACATGCCGGTGACATTGCCGCCGGGCCGCGCCAGCGTGGCCGCCAACCCGTCGGCCACCGGGTCGGCGGTGGCGATGACCACGATCGGGAGCGTCGCCGTGGCGCGCTTGGCGGCGCGGCTCGCGGGGGTGCCCGTGGTGAGAATCACATCCGGTTTCTGCGCCACCAGTTCGGCGGCGAAGCGGTCGAGGCGCTCGACCTGGCCCTCGCCATAGCGCGCGTCGAAAATGAAATGTTTGCCCTCGACATAGCCGAAGCCGCTCAGCCCCTGCATCAGCGCCGTCATGCGGCCGGCATCGACCATCGATTGGCGCGAGCCGAAATCGAGGTAGGCGATGCGCCGCACTTTCGGCGCGGTCTGGGCGAAGGCAGCAAAGGGTGCGGCCAGGGGCGCAGCGAGGGCAGCGGTGCCGATGGTGCCGATGGCGGTGATCAGTTGGCGGCGAGTCTGCATGTCAATGTCCTCTCAAACGAATGTGTGGAATGTGCGGAATGTGCGGAATGTGTGGAAGGTGCGGAAGGTGCGGAAGGTGCGCTGCGCAACGGCGACGGGACGGTCTGTGAACGGTCGCGTGCTTGACCCCTATTAACGCACAGCCACTGGCTGCGCCGCCCTATTCAATCATCCGCGTCGCCTGCAACACCAGCAACTGTGGCACCGTGATGCCCAATGCCTTGGCGGTTTTCAGGTTGATCACCAGTTCCCACTTGAGCGGCTGCTCGACCGGCAGGTCGGCCGGCTTTCTGCCCTTGAAAATCTTGTCGACGAACACCGCTGCCTGACGGTAGTACTCGCTGTCGTTCGGGCCATAGCTCATCAGGCCGCCGACATCGGCATTGGCCGGCAGCCCATACATCGACGGCAGGCGGTGCTTTAACGCCAGTGCGGTGATCTGCGCACGCAGGCCAAAATTGAAGGCGGTCTGGGCCACCAGCACTGCGCCGGCGCGCCCCTTGACGGCGGCCTCGAACGCGACCGGCAGCGCCTCGGCTGTGCCTGCGCTGAAATCGAGCAATTGCACGCCCAACTGGCGCGCCGCGATCACGGCTGCGTCGAGCTGCGGCTTGGCGCCGGGGGAATGGATAAATGCGATGCGCGACACCTTGGGCGTCATTTCGTGCAGCAGTTGCAGCCGCTTGCCCATCGATTCCTCGTACTGAATGTTGACGCCGGTGATGTTGCCGCCGGGCTGCCGCAAGCTGGTCACGAAGCCCAGGGCCACCGGATCGCTGCTGGGGCACATCACGATCGGGATGCTGCGCGTCGCCTTTTGGGCCGCGTCAATCGCGACTGCGGCGGTGGCGACGATCACATCGACCTCCTGGCGCACCAAATCGGCGGCGAGGGCGTCGTAGGGCGCACCTTCCTTCTCCGGCGCGCGAATCACGTATTGCACGTTCTTGCCTTCGACGTAGCCGAGTTCACGCATGCGTAGTTGAAACGCGTCCCACTGGAACTGGCGTGGCGCCATCAGGCCGGCGGGCAGGATGCCGACGCGCCATACCTTGGCGGCGGGCTGCGCCAATGCGGGCCAGGCGTTGCTGAGTGCGCAGGCACCGAGGGCGGTGAGGAGTGTGCGGCGGTGATTCATGTGATTCTCCCTCTGAGAAACGGTGAAGATCGGCTTGTGCCAATGGCGTTGGGCTGGTTACGTGGAAAATAATGCATTTTTAATCATGTATACAAATATAGTCAACTGATTGACACGCTGAAGATCAGAC
>JANOYK010000553.1:0-2684 GCA_031428855.1 Burkholderiales bacterium
GGCCCGGCTGTCCCGCGATGTAGCCGATGCGCTTGTGGCCGAATTGCTGTGGCTCGATCACGCGCTGCTCAACCGCTCTACGAGTGTACGCCGCGTGGATCAGGCGCGAGCCGTCTTCCAGCAACAACTCGTCGTCAGCGAAAAACAGTGACAGCACCGGGTAATCCGCGCTGGCATAGGCCTCATGCGCACCTGGTTCGCCAGTGAGCAGGTAGTCGGGCGTGAGACACCACTTGCGCCACTGCATCATCGCGCCATTGGGCAAGTCGCCCACCACGCCGATCTTCGCGCCGGGGAAGTAACCGAACAGCGGGCACAGCAGCGGTGCAAACAAGTACCACATCAGATACGCGCCGCGCCGCAACTTGGGCACGTTGTGGCGCAGCGAGCCGCTGCCGACCGCAATGTTGACCAGCCCAGCAACGCGCTCGCGCGAGGGCAGCAGCGGTGCCACCTGGCCGCCGAGACTGTGGCCGATCAGAAACAAGGGCTGCGCGTGCTGCGCCGCTGCCTGCACCACCGCGTCGTAATCGAGCTTGAGCCAGTCCGACAAATCGGCCTTGACGCCGCGCATCGGCCCCTTGAGCGATTCACCGGTGCCGCGATAGTCAAACGTCCACACCGCGTAACCCTGTTGTGCCAGGTGTTGCGCAAAGGAGGAGTAGAACGATTGCGGCACCGCCATCGCCGGGCCGAGCACCAGACTCGCTTTCGGCGTGCCGGGCGGCAGATAGCGATAGCCCGCCAGCGTATCGCCATCGTGCGCGGTCAGCGTTATTTTTTCGCCAGTGCGCAGAGCCGCTGCACCGCCGTGACCAACTGCCGGGTTGCGGCCACTGGCGGCACCAGCGGCTTGCATGGCATCAATGGCTGCTAAGCGTGGCACTGCGTCGGCCATGGATCGTCCACCTTCCGGCCTACATCGCCTCAAAAATCCCCGCCGCGCCCATACCGGTGCCGACGCACATGGTCACCATGCCATAATTGGCTATGGTGCGGCGCATGCCGTAGAGGCAGGTAGCGGCACGCATCGCGCCGGTGGCACCGAGCGGGTGGCCGAGGGCAATCGCACCGCCACTGGGATTGACCACAGCAGGGTTAAGACCGAGGTCGCCGATCACCGCCAGCGCTTGCGCGGCGAAGGCTTCGTTCAGTTCGATCCAGCCCAGGTCGTCTTGCTTGAGACCAGCGTGTTTGAGCGCGAGCGGAATCGCTTCTTTCGGGCCGATGCCCATGATCTTCGGATCAACGCCCTTGACCGCGAACGAGACGAAGCGCGCCAGCGGCGTGAGCTTGTATTGCTTCAAGGCTTTTTCGGAGACGATCAACAACGCGCCCGCGCCGTCCGAGGTTTGCGAGCTGTTGCCGGCCGTCACACTGCCCTTGGCGGCGAACACTGCGCGCAATTTGGCCAGGCCCTCGATCGAGGTGTCGGCGCGCGGGCCTTCATCGGTGGCCGCTTCGCGCATCTTGGCGACGATCTCGCCGCTGGCGAGATGGGGAAAGCGCTCGTTAATGGTGACGGCGGCAATCTCGTCCTTGAAGTGCCCGGCAGCAATCGCGGCCATCGCCTTCTGGTGTGACTTGACCGAGAACGCATCCTGCGCCTCGCGCGAAATCTTCCATTGCTGCGCGACTTTCTCCGCAGTCAAGCCCATGCCGTAGGCGATGCCGATGTTCTCGTCGCTGAAAATCTTGTGGTTCATCGACGGTGTGTTGCCCATCATCGGCACCATGCTCATCGACTCACAGCCGCCCGCCAGCATCACGTCGGCCTCGCCGACGCGGATGCGGTCAGCCGCCATCGCGATGGTGGTCAGGCCCGAGGCGCAAAAGCGGTTGACCGTGACGCCGCCGACTGACTGCGGCAAACCGGCCAGCAGCACCGCGATGCGCGCGACGTTGAGGCCCTGCTGACCTTCGGGAATCGCGCAGCCGATGATGGCGTCTTCAATCGCCGCCGGGTCAAGCCCCGGCGCGCGCGCCATTGCGGCGCGAATCGCGGTCACCAGCAGATCATCGGGCCGGGTGTGTTTGAACATGCCGCGCGGCGCTTTGCCAATCGGCGTGCGTGCGGCGGCGACGATGTAGGCGTCCTGTACTTGTTTGCTCATGATGATTCTCCTGTCAGTGCCAGATCAATGCGGCTTGGCGCAACCGCGTCCAAGCTCAACGATGCCTCAATTACGCAAGGGTTTGCCGGTGGTCAGCATGGTGTAGATGCGCTCCTGCGTGCGCTCGTCACGCAGCGAATCCATGAAGCCCTTGCATTCGAGCGCGAGGATCCACTCTTCATCGACCAGGCTGCCGGCTTCGACATCGCCGCCGCACATCGCGGTGGCGATGCGCTCACCGAGCAGCATGTCGTATTCGCTGATGAAGCCGCCATCGCGCATGCCGACCAGGGAGGCTTTGATGGTGGCAATGCCGCTGCGGCCCGCGACCGGAAAGGTGGCACGCAAGGGCGGTCTGTAACCAGACTCGGCCAATGCGAGCGCCTCGACGCGCGCCACGTGCAGCAGCTCGTACAGGTTGAACACAATCGTGTCGGACGCTTGCACGAAGCCCAAGGCGCGCGCTTCGAGCGCGCTCTTGGCCACGGTCGCGGTGGCGATGGTTTGAAAGCGGCCCTTGATGAAGTCGAGCAGATTGGTGCTGCCTGCCGCCGCCGCTTGCGCTGCCGC
>JANOYK010000554.1:0-1602 GCA_031428855.1 Burkholderiales bacterium
GTCTTCCTGTGGCGTAGTTCCTGAACCGATTTTTTCCTCAACCTCTTGTCGAAAGCCTCGTCCATGAAGCTGTTGTCCAACCCCGGTTCCCCGTTTGGCCGCAAGGTCCTGATGACCATCGCCATCAAAAATCTGAAAGACCAGGTTGAGGTGGCGCAGGTGGACACCCTCAAAGGAGATGCCACGCTGTTCGCGGCCAACCCGCTCGGCCGCATTCCCTGTCTGGTGCTGGGCAACGGCGATGCCCTGCACGACAGCCACGTGATTTGCGAATACCTCGACAGTGTGGGCAGCGGGCCGGTGCTGGTGCCGCGTGCGGGGCCAGAGCGCTGGCGCACCCTGACCCTCGCGTCACTCTCGGATGGTCTGATTGAGCAGGCCTTGCTGCAAGTCTACGAAGGCCGCTACCGCCCGGCAGAGATGCGCGTTGAGTCGTGGGTCGCGCGGCTGCAATCAAAGATCGACCGCACGCTCGACTTGCTCGAACCCAATCCGCCGGCGTGGACGGAGCATCCTGACTATGGCCATCTGACGCTAGCGGCCGGCCTGGGGTATCTCGATTTTCGCCACGGCGGGCGCTGGCGCGCGGCGCATCCGGCGCTGGTGGCCTGGCTCGACCGCTTTGCTGCGGTGGTGCCGTCGTTCAAGGCGACCACGCCGCCGGGCTGATTGGGATCAAAGGCGCACGGAGCGCCTTGTGACCCAAGCCTGCTGCTGCTCTGCATGGCGAAATACCTCCTCTTCGCCATGTGCGCGTAAGAGCGCGAGCAACTGCTGGCGGATGAGTTCTCCATCAGGCGCAGCGCACCGGCCTCCCAGCGCTCCCAATACTGCGGCATGCGCCGGTAGCCGGCGGCGTCTTCGGGAATCTCGACGATGGGCTTGAGCGGATCGGCCAGTGCGACCCAGACATAACCGTAGCGCGCCTGGCAGTGATAACCCGGCACACGCGCGCTCTCGGGGATGGGGCCACTGTCGTTTTGCGGAATCCGCACGCACTTGCCGGTGGCGTCGTAGGTCCAGCCGTGGTAACCGCAGACGATCCAGTCGCCCTCGACAATCCCCTTCGAGAGTTGCGCGGTGCGGTGACAACAGCGGTTTTGCACACAGGCGGGCGAACCATCGGCGCGCTTCCACAACACGATCGGTTCGCCCAGTAACGTGAAGGGCTGCGGCCCGGCATCGAGATGCGCGAGCGGCATCACCGGATACCAGAAGCGGCGCAGGATGGGTTGCTTGGTGACGAGCATGATTGCCTCAATTCCTGTCAGCACAAAACATCAACGCGTCCTGTCGATACACCGCATCAAGGCATGATCTTGAGATCACGCACAAACTGCGTGGTGAAGGCGCGCCGCCAGTCGGTATCCGCCTTGAGCAAACCCGCTCGCACCATGTAGTCGTAAGAGGCACGCCAGCGCGCTTCGGTGATGATGCCCGCGCCCATGGTGGCGGCATCACCGCCATCAAACACCTTAAGTTCTTTCAGGCGGCGCAACGCGTAGTCGAGCTGCTCCTGGGTCATGTTCGGGTTGTCCTTGCGAATCAATTCGTTCGCGGGCGCAGGATCGGCGAGGTAGGATTTCCAGCCTTCGATCGAGG
>JANOYK010000555.1:0-4028 GCA_031428855.1 Burkholderiales bacterium
GCGTCACCATGTTGCCGCGCACTGTGGCCGGGGGTTTGCGCAGCCATCTCGATGGCGTGCGCGCGCTGCATCAGCAAGACCTGGCGGAAGGTTGCGGCGAGGTGTATCTGCCTTACGCGCTTGATCGCAAATATCCCAACGCGGGGCGTGAGTGGGCCTGGCAATAGTATCAACGACGATGATTTATACGCATGTGCTCAACCAGGGCGGGCGCGGGGTGGCGAGTCCGCTTGATGGTTTGCTGCGCACTGCTGCGCCCGAGGGCGCCTAGCGGGTCGAGGAACCGGTTTTGACATATGGCATTCCGCCAAGAGCCTTGGTGCATGCGCCTTCCAGCCTGCCTATGGCCTGAGAGCCGCTTGCACCAACGTTCTTGTTACACCTTGTGCGCGATTCTCAAGGCCATGAATTTGCGCTTGTCGGTGCAGCCCATGGGCGGGTCAGTATCCTTGCCAATCTGTGTTGAAAAGTCGGCGTGAGCCAAATAATTATTTGGAGTTACGATTAAATCGTGCTGACCATCATCGAAACCCCCATCTTCGAGCGCATGGTGGAGGGTATCTGGAGCGAACCCGAGCGCGAGGCGTTCATTGTTTTCATCAGCGACAACCCGCTGGCAGGTGCCGTCATTCCGGGTGCGGGCAGTCTGCGCAAGGTGCGCTGGAAGCGTGAAGGCATGGGCAAAAGTGGTGGCGCCCGGGTGATTTATTACACCCGGCTTGCCAGCGGCGAGGTGGTGCTGGTGGCGGCCTAGGCCAAAGCCAAATTTGACAACATGCCGGTTGAAGTTTTGAAAGCCTGGAAGGATGCCTACGATGCCTAGAGTGAAGATGGACGATGAAATGAAGACGTTTGCCGCCGAGGTGCAAGAATCCATCGCACAGGCCAAGCGGGGCGACTATGCGCGAGCGCACACACCTGCCAACATAGCGGCCTACAAGTCACGTGGCCGGCCCGTGGGTAGCGTGAAACGCGATGCCAAACAGGCAGTCACCGTGCGCTACAGCCCTGATGTGCTGACGGCGTTTCGTGCAACCGGCGCTGGCTGGCAAACGCGCATGAATGAAGCACTCAAAGACTGGCTGCGCACACATTCACCCGTTTGACCGCCCGTTTGCGGGCATTGACGTGATGCATGTGTGCTCCGGTGAAGGCGGGCGCAGGCGCGTTATTGCTGCGCAATATTGGCGTCGGCGATGACTTTTTTCCAGCGCGTCACTTCAAACACAACGCGCTCTTTCATTTCTTGCGGCGTGCTGCCTTTGGCTTCGCCGCCGAGCGCTTCGAGGCGCGCGCACCTCGGGCAGCAGCAGTGCTTTCTGCACTTCAGCATTGAGGCGCTCCACCATCGCGCGCGGCGTGCCGGCCGGTGCGGCGATGCCGATCCACGAGCGCACGTCGAACCCGCGCACCCCCGCTTCATCGGCGGTGGGCACCTCGGGCATGCCTTGCCAGCGCGTCCCGCTGGAGGTGCCGATCACCCTGAGCTTGCCGGCCTTGGCGGCAGCGACGGATTCCGGCTTGGCGCGGGCGGCGTCAATCAATGAGCGCAGCGATTGATGCGGTGAGTCGGCGCGCACGGCGAACAAAAACGGAAACTGCGTGATGGTCGAAATCATCTCGAAGCTCTCGGCCGGCTCGAACGGCAGCGTTTTGTAGAGCGCGCCAGAGGCGGTGTGGCCGCCGGTCATGAGCAGCAGGGTGTAACCGTCAGGCGGCGCTTTGGCCACCAAGTCGGATGCCAGGTTGCCGCCCGCGCCGACCTTGGCTTCGACCACGATGGGCTGGCCGAGCGATTTGGTCAGCTCATTGCCAATCACGCGCGCGATGGTGTCGGCGTTGCCACCGGGCGCGAAGCCTTGAATGAATTGGCGGCGAGCGCGCGGCGCGGAAACATGACGAACGAGTGATGCTCAGTGCCGTGACGCGCGAAGTAGCCAATCACCGGGCCGACCTGCGGCAATTCTTCGGGCGTGAAGCGCGGCGAGAAATCGAGCTGGTCGCTGATGCGAAAGCCGAGCAGGCCCTCGTAAAAACGGCGCGACACTTCGGGGTCGGCTACGTTGATGCCGAAGTGCCCGAGGCGGCGCACCTTGAAGGGCCGCGCCATGCGCACGCCGCCGACGGTGTATTGGGTGTTTGCGCTGGCCTCGATGGTCTGCGCGGGAATGCCTGCTGCCATGATTTCCTTGATGAATGTGCCCGGCTGCGAAGTGCCGCCACCTGCGGCACACGCGACGATGACTGCGCCGCATTGTAGGCATGATTAGCGCGGCCACCGCGCTGATTCACCCTATAATTCTCAGGTTAACGTTTACGTCAACCTTCAGTCATTGCACCCGGCTCTATGCGCCGGGTCTTTTTTAGCCGAGGCAACATGAAAGTTCTGGTACCGATCAAACGCGTTGTCGATTACAACGTGAAAGTGCGCGTCAAGGCCGACCAAACCGGGGTCGAGACCGCCAACGTCAAAATGTCGATGAACCCGTTCGACGAAATTGCAGTGGAAGAAGCGTTGCGCCTGAAAGAGGCCGGCATCGCCACCGAAGTGATTGTGGTGTCGTGCGGCGTGGTGGCGTGTCAGGAAACGCTGCGCACTGGTCTCGCCATCGGCGCGGATCGTGCGATTTTGGTCGAGACCGATGTCGAGTTGCAGCCATTGGCGATTGCCAAGCTGCTCGCTGCCGTATGCAAAAAAGAAGCGCCGGGCTTGGTCATTCTGGGCAAGCAGGCGATTGATGATGACTCGAATCAAACCGGCCAGATGCTCGCCGCGCTGCTGGGTTGGCCGCAGGCGACGTTTGCGTCCAAAGTGGTTGTGGCAGATGGCAAGGCCCAAGTCACGCGCGAAGTTGACGGCGGTCTTGAGACCATCAAGGTCAACATGCCGGCGATTGTGACCACCGATTTGCGCCTGAACGAGCCGCGCTACGTCACGCTGCCCAACATCATGAAGGCGAAGAAAAAGCCGATGGAGAATCACAAGCCGGCTGATCTCGGCGTCGATGTGACGCCGCGCCTCAAAACGCTCAAAGTGACCGAGCCGCCCAAGCGCAGCGCCGGCATCAAGGTGCCGGACATCAAAACGCTGGTCGATAAACTCAAGAACGAAGCCAAGGTGATTTAGAGCGCCTCTGCGAGACGCTCTAAATCGTCTCATTCAAGCAACGCTGCGCGTCGCTTCATTCGCCGGAATCTGTTGAAAGTTTTAGGAGACATTGGAATGGCATCACTCGTTGTAGCTGAACACGACAACGCATCCCTCAAGGGCGCAACCCTCAATACCGTTACCGCCGCCGTGAAGTGCGGTGGCGATGTGCATGTGCTGGTCGCGGGCAGTAACTGCGCCGCTGCTGCGCAGGCCGCCGCGCAAATCGCCGGCGTGTCGAAAGTGCTGGTCGTTGACGCGCCGCATTTTGCCGACGCGCTGGCTGAAAACGTCGCCGCGCAAATCGTTGCGATGGCTGGCGCGTATTCACACATCCTCACTGCCGCCACTGCCAACGGCAAAAACATCCTGCCGCGCGTCGCTGCGTTGCTTGACTCACAGCAAATTTCCGAAATCATCTCGGTCGAGTCGCCTGACACCTTCGTGCGCCCGATCTACGCTGGCAACGCGCTGGCCACGGTGCAGTCGATGGACGCGAAAAAAGTCATCACCGTGCGCACCACTGGCTTTGACGCGGCAGCCGCCACCGGCGGCAGTGCATCGGTGGAAACCGTTGCGGCACAAGGCGATGCGGGCATCTCCGCTTTTGTGGGGCGTGAGGTGGCGAAGTCGGAACGGCCCGAACTGGCCGGTGCCAAGATCATTGTTTCAGGCGGGCGCGGCATGGGCTCGAGCGAGAATTTCAAGATTCTCGAACCGCTCGCCGACAAGCTCGGCGCGGCGATGGGTGCCTCACGCGCGGCGGTCGATGCCGGCTTCGTGCCGAACGACTGGCAAGTCGGGCAGACCGGCAAGATTGTCGCGCCCAATCTGTACATCGCCGTCGGCATCTCCGGCGCGATTCAGCATCTGGCCGGCA
>JANOYK010000556.1:0-2029 GCA_031428855.1 Burkholderiales bacterium
GTTTTTTGGCGAGGATGCGTCCGGGCCGCTTGCTCATCACGTAGACGGTGTCGGCGAGGAAGGTGGCTTCGCGCAAATCATGCGTCACCAGCACCACGGTGAAGCGGCTGGCCGCGTGCAGGTCGCGCAATACGCACCACAACTCTTCACGCGTGAAGGCATCGAGCGCGCCGAACGGCTCATCGAGCATCAACAGTTTGGGTTCATGCACCAGCGCACGGCAGATCGAGGCGCGCTGCTGCATGCCGCCCGACAACTCCCAGGGAAACTTGCGCTCCCAGCCGCCGAGACCGACCGTGTTGATGAGCTTCATCGCGCGCGCCTCGTACTCGGCGCGCTTGGCACGGAAGTCATGTTTGAACGGTTCGACGATTTCGAGCGGTAGCAACACGTTGTCGAGGGTGGTGCGCCACGGCAGCAGATTCGGCGCTTGAAACGCCATGCCGGTGATCTTGAGCGGGCCGGTGACCGGCTTGCCTTCGACCGTCACGGTACCCCGGGTTGGCGGTTTCAAGCCAGTGCCCAGTTTCATGAAAGTCGATTTACCGCAGCCGGACGGCCCGACGATGGCGACGAACTCATGCTTGTCAATCGACACGCTCACGTCTTCAATCGCAAAATCGAGCGTGGGGTTGTATTTGAGCCAGACCTGGTTGAAGTCGATGAAGGCGGACATGGAGGCGGCGGCGGGCTGGGTGGGTAGTCGGTGATGGTTAGCTGGTAGCCGGTGGCGATGCACCGTAAAGGCATTGTATCGACCAACCTCCTGCCGGCGTTAAGCGCAATATGGTCCAACGACGGATGCGCTTGAAGGGAAATCCCGTCGATAGCAGGTCATATTTTACTTGAGTGATTCGCCAAGAACCGCTTCCAGAGCCATTCTTGTGGATGATAGCCGCCAAGATTGGCTGCTGGAGCGGCTTTGCGGCCATCGGCAATGCGCAAATCAGGCGTGCATCGACCGCACCGCACGCCGCGCCGCCTCAAACAGCGGCGGCAAATCGAGGCCGGGGATGACACCGTTCTCGACCAGCATGCGTCCGCCGCAAAACAAATACTTGACGCGCGCCGCGCCGCCTGCCGCCACCGGGCCGATGGCCGGATCATGCAGGCCGGCGTAGCGCACCTCGTCAAGTGAATACACCGCGAGGTCGGCTTGTTTGCCCACCTCCAGCGTGCCGGTATCGTCAAAGCCGAGAATGTCCGCGCCCCCTTGCGTGCCCCAGCGGATCACGTCTTCGACCGTGACACTGGCCGCGCCGCCGCGCGCGCGATGCACGTGCCACGCCGCATGCGCTTCGCCAATCATGTCGGCCGCTTCGTTCGAGGCGGCACCATCGACGCCGAGCGAAACGCGCCCGCCCGCCGCATCGAGCGCAGGTGCCGGCGCAATGCCCGAACCGAGCCGGCAATTCGATTGCGGGCAGTGCGCCATGCCGGTGCCGCTGGCCGCGAGCGTTTGTATCTCAGCCGCACTCAGATGCACCAGATGCGCGTAGAACACATCGCGCCCGAGCCATTCGTTGCGCTCGACAAACTCGACTGGCGTGCAGCCATGCACCTCGCGGCAATAGGTCACGTAGTCGAGCGATTCAGACAAATGGCTGTGCAGGCCGATGCCCATGCTGCGTGCTGCGCGCGCCATTAGCTTGAGATGCGCTTCCGGCATCGACCAGGTGGGCGTGGCCGGGGCCAGCGCCATCTTGCGCATCGCACCCGCGCCGGTCTGGTGATAGCGCCGCACATCGCGCTCAATCGAGGCGAGCATGCCGTCGAGGGTTTCGGGTGTCGCCTCCGGCGGCGGGTTGACATCAGTCGCGCGCGCTTGCGTGGCACCGCCGCGCAGCAAGGCAAAGCGCACGCCCATTTTTTCGGCCACATCAAACAACACCGCGCTGGCGTCGTAGGGCATGCCGGGCCAGTAGGCGTAGTGATGGTCCGCCACGGTGGTGCAGCCGGAGAGCAGCAACTCGGCGATGCCGATGGTGGCGGCCAGGCGCAGATTGGCCTCGGTGGAATAACGCCGGTA
>JANOYK010000557.1:0-3569 GCA_031428855.1 Burkholderiales bacterium
CTGGTGCTGTGCTTCAACCGCGCGCTGCGCTTGCGTCTGGCTGACACCATGCGCGCCAAACAATTGCATGACAAGGTGGACGTGCGCAATTTTCACAGCTGGTGCGCGCAGCAACTGCGCACCTTCCATGTGGTGCCGCCCAAGAATGACGGCGATGATGACCAGTTTTTCGCCGCGCAGGTGCAGACAGTGATTGATGCAGTGGAGCGCGGGCAGATACCGGCGGCGCAATACGATGCCGTGCTGATCGACGAAGGTCACGATTTTCAGCCCGCGTGGTTCAAGCTGGTCACACAAATGGTCAACCCGGATACGCGCTCGCTGCTGGTGCTGTACGACGATGCGCAGTCAATTTACGAGCGCCACACACGGCGCGAATTCAGTTTCAAAAGCGTTGGCATTCAGGCGGCAGGGCGCACCACGATTCTGCGGCTCAACTACCGCAACACCAAAGAGATTCTCGACTTTGCCGCGCTGGCCGCGCGCGATGCGCTGCACGCGAGTGATGCCGCCGAAGACGGCGTGCCGCAACTGCGGCCGGTCTCGGCCGGGCGCTCCGGCGCGCAGCCGGTGCTGATCCGCTTGCCCACCTTGCCCGCGCAAGCGGCCGCGATTGCGGAAAAATTAAAGCAAGCCCATGTCAGCGGCACCGCGTGGCGTGACATGGCGATTCTCTACCGCCATTACGACCCCGAGTGCAAAGCCGTGAGCGAGGCGTGCCGCAAGTTGCGCATCCCGGTCACCTGGCAAAAGCAGATGCGCTTCTCGGCAGATCAGGACACCGTCAAGCTGATCTCGTTCCATTCGAGCAAGGGGCTGGAGTTTGCGCTGGTGGCGATTCCCGCCGTGCCGCTCGATGGCGCGGACGTGCCGCCCGCCGAGCAGCGCCTGCTCTATGTGGCGATGACGCGCGCCACCCAGACCCTGATTGTGTCGGCGTTCAGCGAGGCCAACGGGCCGGCCGGCAGCGGACCCATGGGCACGGCGCAGTCACTGACCACGCCGCCATGACATTTGATCTCATCATCCGCAACGGCACGCTGATCGACGGCACTAACACACCACGCCGGCGCGCGGATGTGGCGGTGACGCAGGGCCGCGTGATGGAGATTGGCGTCATCCACGGCACGGCACGCGAAGAGATCAACGCGCAGGGCCGGATCGTTGCGCCCGGTTTCATCGACGCCCACACCCATGACGATCTGGCGGTGCTGGCCGAGCCAGACATGACACCGAAAATTTCGCAAGGTGTGACCACCTGCGTATGCGGCAACTGCGGTGTGAGCGCAGCGCCCTTGCCCGCCGGTGAGTTGCCCGAGCCGCTCAACCTGGTCGGTCTGCCCGGCCTGCCGCGCTTTGGTGAGGCGCGCGATTATCTTGATGCCGTGCGTGACCTCCCGTCGGCCGTGAACGTGGTGCCGCTGCTGGGGCATTCGGCGCTGCGCGCGATGGTGATGGACAAACTGGCGCGCGCGGCCACCACCCGTGAGATCGCAGCGATGCGTACCTTGGCCGACGATGCCATGCGCGCCGGTTACCACGGCATGTCAACCGGCACCTTTTACGGCTCAGCCGCGCATGCTACGGCCGAAGAAATCATCGGCGTGTGTGCGCCGCTCACCACCCACGGCGGCATCTACACCACGCATATGCGCGAGGAGAGCGACGATGTGCTGCGCTCGATCGAAGAGACGGCACACATCGGCCGCGCGCTTGGGGTCAAGACCATCATCTCGCACCACAAAGTGGCCGGGGTGCAAAACCACGGGCGCTCGGTGCAAACCCTGCAGCGCATCGCCTCCCTGCAGCAGACCCAGGCGCTCGGCCTCGATTGTTATCCCTACTCGGCCTCATCCACCGTGTTGCGCGCCGACCGCGTCAAGATCAGCGAAAAGACCGTCATCACGGTGTGTAAGCCGCATCCCGAATTTGCCGGGCGTGAAGTCAATGCACTTGCGCGCGATCTGGGTAAATCGATTGACGAGTTGTGCGCGCTGCTCCAACCCGCCGGGGCCACTTATTTCATGATGGACGAAGCTGACGTCGAGCGCATCCTGCAATTTCCCGGCACGATGATCGGCTCCGACGGCCTGCCCCTGCAGGAGAAACCGCATCCGCGCCAATGGGGCACCTTCCCGCGCGTGCTCGGCCACTACTGCCGCAGCCGTGGTTTGTTTTCACTGGAGACAGCGGTCTACAAAATGACCGGCCTGCCGGCGCGTGAATTCAAACTGCATGATCGCGGTGTCATCAAAGCGGGCAACGCTGCCGACATCACCGTCTTTGATGCCGACACGGTGATCGATTGCGCCACGTTTGATGCGCCGATGCAACCGAGTGCAGGAATTGACTGCGTGATCGTCAATGGCCGCATCGCCTGGCGCGACGGCATGCATCTGGCGCGGGCCGGGCAGTTACTCGCGCGCACCGCGTGATTCGGCCTGAGGCAGTGGCCCGAGCGATGTGAGCCGGCCGCACTTTCGCTTTCAACTTTTGTTATGCGCCACATCCACCCGCTGGCGCGTGCCGGCCGCCACGTCGTACATGTGAAAGCTGTTCATGGTGCGGCCATACAAATGCAAACTGACCGCGCGCGGCCGCTGCGGCGGCACACCGGTGATATGGATGTGATCCGGGTTCGGCACAAAGCTGGTCACTGCGCCGCGCCCGAGCAAAATCACGCCGCCGCGCACCAGCTCAATGCCGCTGTCGGCCCCGCGATCAGGTGACAGCCGCACATAGCTGCGCTCTTCCATCACGCCTTCGACAATCCCGACCACGCCCCAGCTGCCGTGGTCATGCACCGGCGTCCACTGGCCCGGCAGCCACACCAGCGCGTAGAGCGAGAGGCTGTCATCGGGCGCGGCGTAGATCAGGTTGCGCGTGTAGTGCGCCGGATCGCTTTGAAAATGCTGCGGCTCCAGAAACGTACCGGCCGCGTCGATCAAATCAAGCATCAACGGCGCGAGCGCCTGCACGCTGTCAGCCGGAGCCGGTGAAGCGCGGCTTTGGGCCAGCGCCTGCGCGATGAAATGGTCGAGGGCGGGCGCAGTCATGGTGCTGGTGTGGTGAGCCTGTGGGGTGAGCCTGTGGGGTGAGCGTGTGCGGTGAGCGTGTGCGGTGTTCGGGCGGCGCGCCGCTCAGCCGCGCGGCGCACCGGCATCGGTCAGGTTTTCGCCATGCATCATGCGCGCAATCCCGGCTTCAAACGCGGCGCGCTCGCACAGGCTGCACGGTCGCGAGGACGACACCAGGATGGCACCGGCAAGATTGCTGCCACCGGCCGCAGCCCGCGCCAGACGCAGAGCCTCACGTTCGGCATGGGCATCCATGTTTTTTGCGGTGACGACCCGGCTCGGACTCTCCGCCAGGATGCGCCCGTCCCTGACTACCACCGCGCCGTAGGGTTGGTCACCTGCCGCCACCGCGCGCCGCTTCATCTCGAACGCGCGTTCCATGAACGCACGCATGGCTGGCTGCGGCTGCGCGCGCGCAGTGCCGGCCGTGGTGGCGGTGGCGGCTGGGCCGGCCAGCATGAAAGCGGTAAAGCGGCGGCGTTGCATCATGGT
>JANOYK010000558.1:0-3855 GCA_031428855.1 Burkholderiales bacterium
CCCCGCTGCCGCGTCGGCGAGGATCTGCTCGCGCTGCGCCCAGCCGCGCAGCTTGCCGGGGTTGAGCAGGCCCTGCGGATCAAAGCGCGCTTTGGCGGCGATGCCATCCGGATTGATCTGGCCCTGCTTGCCGTCTTCGACCACATACACGTGCGGGTTATTGATGGTGACGCCATGATCGCGGTGGATCTGCATGATCTGGTTGAGACGCGCATCGTCGCGGTAGCGCACCAGTTGCAGGCCGGAGCAGATCATCAGGCCGTCGCGGTTGCGGATGAATTCGAGATGCACCGGCACTTCGTCACCGAGCAGGGCGTGCAGGTCTTTGGCTTGCTGCACGCTGCGGCCGGGCTGGTAGTTGCTCTGGATGTAGGTCAGCGTGGGCTCGACCTTGAGCGCATGCAGCGTGGTGTGGTTCCAGGTGTATTCGGCCAGGGTGCGTTTGCTCTTGGCTACCTCGGCGGCGGTTTTTCTGAAGGTGATGGTGCCGCGAAAACGCGCCGCCAGTTGCAGCAAACCGGCTTCGGCAAACTCGGCCACCAGTGTGAGCACGGCGTGGCTGCCTGCGCGCATGCTGCCCGCCATCGGTGGCGAGGCGCGCATGATGATGTCCGGTATCGGCGCGGCCAGCAGGGTGACGCTTTTTTTGACAATGCCCGCCGCGTTGGCGAGCGCCTCACCAAACTCGATGGCGGCGTCGAACGTGTCGAAGCACACAATGCTTTCGAGCCACGGGTGCGCGGGCGCGAGGCCGGCCGCGACGTCAAGCACGATGCCGCTGCTGCCGTAGACGTGATGCAGCAGCAGCGCGGCGGGGGCGCGCAGCTCCACCGTCTTGGGCTGCGGCTCCAACGTGATCGCTTTGAGGCCGAGCACATTGCCAATCGACATCAACGGCCCGTAGTTGATCGAGCCAATGCCGCCGAAGCCGCCGCCGTAGAGGCCGCCGAGAGATGCACTGCGAAACGTGCTCGGCACGCAGCGCAGTTCCCAGCCCTGCGGCTGCGCCCGCTTGTCGAGGTCGATCAAGCGGATACCAGCCTGCGCGCGCGCCACGCCCGGCTTGACCCACAGCAACTGGTTGTAGGCCGACAAATCGAGAATCACGCCACCATACAACGGCGTGCATTGACCGTAGTTGCCGGTGCCGCTGCCGCGCACCGTCACCGGCACGCCGGCCTGCGCGCACGCGCCCACCACGGCGCGAATCTCGTCTTCGGTCCTGGGGCGCGCTACCGCATCGGCCACTTTGCCATCAAGCTGGCGCTTCAACACCGGGCTGAACCAGTAAAAATCCTGGCTCAGGCGCTCGACGCGGTTGTCGGTGATCCACTCAATCGACGGCAAACTGGCCGCGACGCCGAGGCTATGCGACTTGATGCTGGCGGCATCGAACGCTGCCGGATCGAACACCTTCATCGTGCCTGCTCACAGCAATCTGCAGCGCAGGGCACGACGCGGCAGACGCAGTAGATGCAGCAGACACGGCGCTGCGCTGGCCCGTCACTCATGCCCGACCTCGCTGTCGTGCCAGGCGCCGAGCGCCCATTTCGACAAACCCGCCATCAGCGCAAACAGCAGCACACCAGTGAGCGTGATGAGCAGCAGCGCGGCGAACATGCGCGGAATGTTGAGCTGATAGCCGGCTTGCAAAATTTGGTAGGCCAGGCCAGTGCCGGTGCCGCCGGTGCCGGCCACAAACTCGGCCACTACCGCGCCGATCAACGCGAGGCCGCTGGAGATGCGCATGCCACCAAAAAAATACGGCAGCGCCGAGGGAATGCGCAGGCGCAACAGGGTCTGCGCACGGGTCGCGCGCTGCAAGCGGAAATAACTGGCGAGGCCCGGGTTGACACTGCGCAGGCCGAGCGTGGTGTTGGAGATGATCGGAAACAACGCGACGATGGTGGCGCACAGCACCAGCGACACGGTTGGCTCCTTGACCCAGATGATGATGAGCGGCGCAATCGCCACAATCGGCGTCACCTGCAACAACACTGCGTAGGGAAACAGCGCGGTCTCGACCACGCGGCTTTGCACGAACCCAAACGCGATCAGGGTGCCCAGCACCGTGGCGCAGGCGAACGCGAACAGCGTGATCTTGAGCGTATTGAGCAAGGCCCCCGAGAGCAGGCCCCAGTCGGCCACCAGCACCTGCGCCACACGCACCGGCGAGGGCACCAGAAACACCGGCACTTCGAACGCCACCACCAAGCCCTGCCACGCGCCCAGCAACACCAGCGCCACCAGCACCGGCCACAGTACCCGCGCCACCTGCGGGCGCGCAAACCAGGCAGCGGGTGCCGATGTGGATGGGGATGCGGCGAATCCGCCCTCTGGCGTCATGGATGCGGACGTCACCGGCTCCACCGCGCTCATGCCAGCGCCGTATCCGGATTGAGTCCGCTCGCGTGCAACAGGCTCTCCTGCAAGCGCCGCGCGTAGCCGCTGAACGCAGTCGATACGCGGAACGCTGCGTCACGCGGATACGGCTCGTCAATCATGACTTGTTCCACCACCCGTCCCGGGCGCGCCGCCATCATCACCACACGGGTGGACAAATACACTGCCTCATAAATCGAGTGCGTCACAAAAATCACCGTGAGGCCATTGGCGCGCCACAGATCGAGCAGGTCGCTATCCAACCGGTTGCGCGTGATTTCATCGAGCGCGCCGAACGGCTCGTCCATCAACAGCAAGCGCGGGTGCGTCACCAGCCCGCGCGCAATCGACACGCGCATCTGCATGCCGCCCGAGAGTTCGCGCGGCAGGCTATTCGAAAATTTCTGCAAGCCCACCGTCTTCAACGCCTCCTGCACGCGCGCATCCGCCTCGGCACGCGGCACGCCGGCCAAATCGAGCGGCAGACGCACATTGGCCTGCACCCTGGCCCACGGCATTAGCGTTGCCTCCTGAAACACGAAGCTCAAACCGTGGCCAGTCTTCTCTGCGCGCTCGACCGGCTCGCCCCACAGCGCGATGCGCCCTGCGCTCGGTGCAAGCAAGCCTGCCACCAGTTTGAGCAGGGTGCTCTTGCCGCAGCCGGAAGGCCCCAGCAGCGTGACAAACTCGCCCTCGCGCACGGTCAGGTTGACCGGCTCTAACGCGTGGGTGCCGTTGGGGTAAGTTTTATCGACCGACAGTATTTCAACTGCCGGGCCAGCTTGCGTGGTCATCACCGGGCTACGGCAGGACTTTGATGTCCTTGATGAACTGGGTGGTGTAGGTTTTTTTCAAGTCCACCTTGGCCGGGTCGAGCAGCTTCATTGCCACCATCATGTCGTAGGTTTTTTTCATGCGCTCATCGGTAATCACGCCAACGCCCAGCGTGGCCGCGTCGCCACCCATCACCATGCCAGTCTCGTTGAGCAGCTTGATGCCATTGGCAATCTTGTCGTCGGTCATGTTCGGGTTGTCTTTTTTAATCAGCGCGTTGGCACCCGCTGGATCACCCTTCAGATAGGTTTTCCAGCCCTCCATCGTCGCCTTCACAAACGCCGCCACCGCTTTCGGGCGCTCCTTCACGGTCTTCTCCATGCACACGATGGTGGTCGAGTACGGCGGCCAGCCGTGGTCGGCCAGCAGGAACACGTTCGGTTTGTACTTGGCTTCCTTCTCCATCGCATACGGCTCGCTCGAAAAATAACCCTGCTGCACCAGATTTTTGTCGGCCATGAAAGGCTGAATGTTGAAGGTGTAAGGGCGCGTTTGGCCGTCCGACAAGCCATAGGTGGTGCGCAGCCACGGCCAGTAGCTGGTATTGGCGGCGGACGAAATCAGGATCGTCTTGCCTTTCAGATCTTCGAGTTTGTTGACCACGCCAGGGTGGCCGATCAGCACCGCCGCATCTTTCTG
>JANOYK010000559.1:0-3984 GCA_031428855.1 Burkholderiales bacterium
TCGCCCATCTTGAATTCGTTCGCTTCACTATGGGCGTGAAATTTGTTGGAGCGCGTAATGTATTTTCCAATCACCGGATGCTTCACCCGGCGCTCGACCAATACAGTGACGGTCTTGTTCATTTTGTCACTCACCACGCGGCCCATCAGGGTACGCGTCAGAGAGGTGCTGCTGGCAATCGCTTCTGTCATGATCGATCAGGCCTTCTTGAGTTCAGCTTCACGCCGGACGGTGCGGGTGCGTGCAATCGCGCGCCGCGTCTTTTTGATCTGACTGTTATTGGTCAGTTGCTGGGTGGCTGCCTGCATGCGCAGTGAAAATTGCGCCTTGAGCAAATCGGCCAATTCCTTGTTCAGCGCTTCGCCATCTTTGGCGCGCAGTTCGCTGGCTTTCATGGGTTACGCTCCTACTTGGCGTGAGACAAAAGTCGTGGCAATCGGCAGCTTCGCAGAGGCCAGACGAAACGCTTCGCGCGCCAGCTTCTCGTCGACGCCGTCCATTTCATACAAGACTTTGCCGGGCTGAATTTCAGCGACGTAGTACTCCGGATTGCCTTTGCCGTTACCCATGCGCACTTCGGCCGGCTTGGTCGAAATGGGCTTGTCCGGGAAAATGCGAATCCAGATACGGCCGCCGCGTTTGATGTGGCGGGTCATGGCGCGGCGCGCTGCTTCGATCTGGCGCGCAGTCAGCCGACCGCGGCCAACCGCTTTGAGGCCGAAGTCGCCGAATGATACTTTGGCACCGCGCGTGGCGATACCTTTGTTGCGGCCTTTTTGTTCCTTGCGATATTTGCGGCGTGCGGGTTGCAGCATGGTTTACTCCTTGGTGCCATCGGCGGCAGGGGCCGCAGGATTGGCAGATGCCGGCGCGGCCTTGCGCACCCGTTTGGCAGGCGCCTTGGCGGCAGGTTTGTCGTCAGCGGCAGCGCCTGCAGCGGACGCGGTATCCGGTTTGATGTCGTCCCGGGCAGTGGGGGTGCGCTTACGCGGCGCACGGCTGGCTGGTGCGCCAGGCTTGACATCACCGTCACCGGCTGGGGAGCGCGGTGTGCGGCGCGGTTTCTTGTCCATGCCAGAGTCTGCGTCGGCAGGTACCGCCGCAGGCTGCTCGTTTTTGGCAAGGATTTCACCCTTATAAACCCACACTTTGATACCGATCACGCCATAGGTAGTGCGCGCTTCGCCAAAACCATAATCAATGTTGGCGCGCAGCGTATGGAGCGGCACCCGGCCTTCGCGATACCACTCCTTACGGGCAATTTCTGCACCATTCAGACGGCCCGAGGACATGATCTTGATGCCTTGCGCGCCCAAGCGCATCGCGTTTTGCATCGCACGCTTCATCGCGCGGCGGAACATGATGCGTTTTTCGAGCTGCTGTGCGATGGAATCGGCAATCAGCTGCGCATCGGTTTCCGGCTTGCGAATTTCTTCAATGTTGACATGCACCGGCACGTTGAGCATGCGTCCGAGATCGGCCTTGAGCGTCTCGATGTCTTCGCCTTTTTTTCCGATGACAACGCCAGGACGGGCGGAGAACACCGTAATGCGCGCAGTCTTCGAGGGACGCTCAATCAGCACCCGGCCGACTGACGCATGCGCCAGTTTGCGGCGCAGGTACTCGCGCACCCGCAGGTCTTCGCCGAGCATGGTGGCGAAATCGCGGTTGTTGGCATACCAGCGTGAGCCCCAATCCTTGGTGACGCTGAGGCGGAACCCGATTGGATGTATTTTTTGACCCATTGCGATTCCCTTTACTTCTTGCCGTCGCCGACCGTCACAAAGACGTGGCAGGTTTGTTTGCTGATGCGGTTGCCGCGGCCCTTGGCGCGCGCGGTGAAGCGCTTGAGCACCATGCCTTTTTCGACACAAATGCTGCTCACTTTGAGCTCGTCAATATCAGCGCCATCGTTATGCTCGGCATTGGCAATCGCCGATTCGAGCACTTTTTTGATGATGACTGCGCCCTTTTTCGGGCTGAAGGACAAAATGTTGAGCGCTTTGTCGACGGACAGGCCGCGAATTTGATCGGCAACCAGACGGCCTTTTTGGGCCGACAGGCGCACACCGCGCAAGCTTGCATTGGTTTCCATGATCGCCTCTATTTCTTGCCAGGCGCTTTGCTGCCAGCCATATTGGCTTTCTTGTCAGCAGGATGGCCCTTGAAGGTGCGGGTCAGGGCGAACTCGCCCAGCTTGTGCCCGACCATGTTTTCGGAGATATACACCGGAATATGCTGCTTGCCGTTGTGAACCGCGATGGTCAAACCGATGAAGTCGGGCAGCACCGTCGAGCGGCGCGACCAGGTTTTGATCGGCTTCTTGTCCTTGTTGGCTTGCGAAGTCTCGTCTTTTTTCACCAGATGGGCGTAGACAAACGGACCCTTTTTGATTGAGCGTGACATGTATGTGCCCCTTTACTTCTTGTGACGCCGCTGAACGATCATCACGTTCGTGCGCTTGTTTTTGCGGGTGCGGTAGCCCTTGGTCTTGGTGCCCCAAGGGCTGACCGGGTCCCGGCCTGCCGCAGTTCTGCCTTCGCCGCCGCCGTGCGGGTGATCGACCGGATTCATCACCACGCCGCGCACAGTCGGACGGATACCGCGCCAGCGATTGGCTCCCGCCTTGCCGATTTGACGCAGTGAATGCTCACCGTTGCCGACTTCGCCAATCGTTGCGCGGCATTCAATATGCGCTTTGCGAATCTCTCCTGAACGCAGGCGCAACTGGGCATAAGAGCCTTCGCGCGCCAGCAACTGCACCGATGCGCCTGCAGTGCGCGCCATCTGCGCGCCTTTGCCCGGCAGCATTTCAATGCAGTGAATCGTGGTACCCACCGGAATATTGCGAATCGGCAGGGCGTTGCCCGGCTTGATCGGCGCTTCCGCGCCCGACACCAGCATGGTGCCGACTTCGACCCCGCGTGGCGCGATGATGTAGCGGCGCTCGCCGTCGGCATAGCACAGCAGCGCAATATGCGCGGTGCGGTTCGGATCGTATTCAAGCCGCTCAACTTTCGCCGGGATGCCATCTTTGTCGCGGCGGAAATCAATCATGCGGTATTGCTGTTTGTGTCCGCCGCCGTGGTGACGCACCGTAATGTGGCCGTTGTTGTTGCGGCCGGCGCTTTTGGACTGGCTGGAGGTCAGCGCATCGACCGGACGGCCCTTGTACAAATGGGCGTTGACCAGTCTCACCTGGCCGCGCTGCCCAGGTGTAGTCGGTTTCATTTTGACGAGCGCCATGTTACACAGCCTCCGCTAAATTGAGGTCGCTGCCTTCTTTGAGGCAGACATAGGCTTTTTTCCAGTTGCGCCGGCGGCCGTTGAAACGGCCGAATTTCTTCTCTTTGCCTTTGACATTGAGAACCTGCACCGATGCGACTTCGATTTTCTGTTCCTTGAACATCGTCTCGACTGCGGCCTTCACGTCGGCCTTGGTCGCATCCTCGGCAACGCGGAAAGTGATCTGGCGCAGTTTGTCTGCCACCATCGTCGCCTTCTCGGACACGACCGGTGCCAACAGCACGAGCGGCAAACGCTCGGCATTGTAATTTCCGTTTTTGCCCGCGCTCATGACAGGATCTCCTTCATCTGCTCGACAGCGCCTTTGGTCATCAGCACTTTCTTGAAATGCACCAGGGAGACCGGGTCTGCGTGCTTCGCCTCAACCACCGCAACATTGATCAAATTGCGCGAAGCGAGATACAGATTTTCGTCCACACTGTCGGTGATAAACAACACCGAGTCGAAGCCCATGCCCTTGACTTTTTGCGCGAACAGCTTGGTCTTCGGTGAATCAACGGTGATGCTGTCGACCACTGCAATCCGGCCTTCGCGCGCAAGCTGGGACAGAATCGAGCACATGCCGGCGCGATACATCTTGCGATTGACTTTGTGAGCGAAGTTCTCGTCGGGCGAATTCGGGAAAATACGACCGCCGCCACGCCACAGCGGGCTGGAGGTCATACCAGCACGGGCGCG
>JANOYK010000560.1:0-3667 GCA_031428855.1 Burkholderiales bacterium
GCCTCGGCCGCCCCACGCTCGAAAACTTGTGCGCGTTTATCGCACGCCAGGTGCAGAGCGCGGGCCTGCCGCTGTCGGCCGTGGCGGTGTGGCGCGATGGCATCGGCGACCGCTGCACGCTGCGGTTGGATTGACTCGGAGCCGATAATCCGTTTTGGCATCGGCCGGAAACCGTTGGTGCGAGCGGATTTAGGATGATGATATGCTCAAGATCCGCTGTGGGAGCGGTTCTTGTGAGAACGGCTTGCGGGAACGGGCTGGCGGCAAGCGGGTTAACGGAAAACGCTGCGCCCGCTACACCGGCTTCTTCGCGAAAAAGAAAAACAGCGACCCCAACCCGACCATCGCGGCCAGCACGGTAAACCCGGCGCGGTAGTTGCCGGTGAGGTCAGCCATCATGGCGGCGATCATCGGGCCGCCGACTTGGCCGATCACGATCACCATCGACGAGATGCCAAGGATCATGCCGATTGAGCGGCTGCCGAAATAATCGGCGCGGATCGCCTGCATCATCGGCCCGCGCAGGCCCCAGGCCACGCCGTGCAAAATCGCGAACGCGGTGAGCATGACCGCGCCGGTGGCGTAGGTGAGCAGCAGCAGGCCGGCTGCGTGGCTGAGCATGCAGGCGGCCGAGAGGCGGCGTTTCTCGAAGCGGTCGCCGATGACACTGCCGAGCAGCACGCCGCCAATTTGTGCAAGCGTGGTGAGGGTGATGAAGATGGAGGCTTGCGACACGCTGTAGCCGAGCGATTCTTTCATGTGCGTGATGGCATGCACGTTGACTGCGTACACCACCAGGAGTGCGAAGGCGTGGCCAAGCGAGATCAGCCAAAACGCCCAGGTGCGCAGCGCCTCGGTGGTGGAAAACTCGCGCGCAGGCGGCGGCGCACTGACCCCCGGCGCGAGTGGCGGCGGCGCTGCGCCATCGACGATCTCGCCGTGGTCGGCCGGGCGGCCGCGGAAGACGCTGGCCAGCGGCCAGCCAGCCGCGAGGATCAGGATGCCGGAACCAAAGGCGGTGGCGCGCCAGCCAAAGGTCTGCATCGACCATGCCACCACTGGCACGAATACGCCGCCCATGGCCAGCCCGAGGGTGATGAACGACAAGGCGCGCGAGCGGTGGCGGTCGAACCAGCGAATCACCGAGACGTTGAGCGGGAAGTAGCCGCACAGGCTGGCACCGAAGGCGATCACGATGATGGCGGCGTAAAAACCAGTCAGCGTGTTGATGGTGGAAAGGAAAATGAAACCGGCACCGAAGATCACGATGCCGATGCGGATCATGCCTTGCGGCCCGAACCGGTCGATGATCCAGCCCAATAGCGGGCCGAGGATGGCCGCTTCCATCGGTTGCAGCGCGGCGGCACCCGAGAGCGCGGTTTTGCTCCAGCCAAATTCTTCCATCAGCACCGCGAAGTAGGCACCGAAGGCGTGGTGCAACAGGCCGGCCTGCAGGAATTGAATCGCGCAGGCCGCGCCGACCATGCGCCAGCCGTAGAATTTGTGTTGAGGGAGAAACGGAAACATGCGGGGCCATTATAGAGAGCGGCGCTGTGGCTGCGCGCCAGAATATGCCGGCTGCGAGCAATCCGGGTGTCACCGAACGGGTGACGGTGGGCGCGGATGCGGGCCGGATGTTCTATGCTTCGACGCATTTCATGCCTGACCACTTCGCCGCCAACCATGTCCCCACTGCCGCTTGCCCCGCAACATCTCATCAACTGCACCGCCGCGCTCGATGCGATGTACGGCGCGCCCAATCCCAATTCGCTTGCCAAGGAAGTCGCGTATCTGCACCCGCACTACCGCAAGTTTGTCGAGGCCGCGCCATTCGTGTCGATTGCCACTGCCGGGCCGGATGGCCTTGACTGCTCGCCGCGCGGCGACGCGCCCGGCTTTGTGCGGGTACATGACGAGCACACCCTGATGATTCCCGACCGGCGTGGCAATAACCGCATTGACACGCTCAAAAATCTGGTGGCGGATGCGCGCATCGGGCTGCTGTTCCTGATTCCCGGTGCCGGCGAAACACTGCGCATCAATGGCAGCGCGCGCATCACGGTGGATCCGGCCCTGCTGGCCTCATTCGCGGTTGACGACAAGCCGCCGCGCTGTGTCATCGTGGTCGATATTGCGACGGTGTATTTTCAGTGTTCGCGCGCGCTGGTGCGCTCGCGCCTGTGGGATGCCGCAGCGCAAATCAGCCGCAGCGCATTGCCCAGCACCGGCACGCTGATTGCGGACATTGGTAAACAAGCGTTTGATGGCGAAAAGTATGACCGCGAGCAACCCGCGCATGTAGCCGCGACCTTGTATTGATGCGCACACTTGCGTACTGCACTCAAACGCTGCACGCAAGCGCCGCACTGATGCGTTGCGCTGACAGGTACTGATGCGCGCCCCCGGTCAGCGCGGCGTTGTCATCGCACTCGGTGCCACCCAAACACTGGCGTGGGCGTCGTCCACCTATCTACCGGCCATCCTCGCCGCTCCGATTGCGCGTGATCTGGATGTTTCGCGCGCCACAGTGTTCGGCGCGTTTTCGATTTCGCTGCTGGTGATGGCGGCCTGCGGGCCGCTAGTGGGCCGCGCCATCGACCGGGCTGGCGGACGCAACCTGCTGATGTGGTCCAACCTGGTATTGGCAGCAGGTCTGGTCATGCTCGGCATGGCACATCATGTGCTGATGCTGTTCGCCGCCTGGTGCATTCTTGGGGCCGGCATGGCGATGGGGCTGTATGACGCCGCCTTTGCCGCACTGGTGCGCCTCTACGGCACCGACGCGCGCCGGCCAATCACCGGCATCACCTTGATCGCGGGCTTTGCCAGCACGGTCGGCTGGCCGCTATCGGCCTATATGGATGCCGAAATCGGCTGGCGCGCCGCGTGTTTTGTGTGGGCGGCGCTGCATCTGGTGGTGGCGCTGCCGATGCACTGGAAATTGATTCCCGCAGTAGCCGATGCGGCGGTTGCGCCGGTGGCGGGTACTGCAACTGCCGGCACCGCAGCACCCGGCACCGGCGCATCAGGCAGCGGATCACAAGACACCGGCGCACCCGGCACCGGCGCACCCGGCACGGCAACACCAGAAACCGCACCAGACACACCGCCGCCAGCCGCGCCAAACCGGGCCGCACGCCGCCGCCGCTTCGTCTTGCTCGGCATCTATTTCGCCAGCACGGCATTTGTCACCTCGGCCTATGCCTCGCACCTGCCGGGTTTGTTGACGGTGATGGGCGCGGGTGCTGCCGGGGCGGTGTTTGCTGCGGCCTTGCTCGGCCCGGCGCAGGTGGCAGCGCGGCTGGCCGAGTTTGGCATCATCAGCCGCTACAAGGTGCATGCTCTCACCACCGCGCGCGCCGCCACTGCCCTGCATCCGCTGGCCTGCGTGCTGCTCGCCGTGTTCGGCGGCCCGCCCCTGCTCGCCGCCGTGTTCGCACTGTTGCACGGTGCCGGCAACGGCATGATTACGATTGCCAAGGGCACGCTGCCGCTGGCCTTGTTCGGTGCGGCAGGTTACGGCCTGACGCAGGGCTGGCTCGGGGTCGGCGCGCGCATGATGCAGGCCGCCGCACCCTACGCATTCGGCCTCGTGCTCGACGGCTGGGGTGGCCACGCGGCGCTGGCGATTTCGGCCGCGCTGTCGCTGCTGGCGCTCGGCGTATTG
>JANOYK010000561.1:0-2246 GCA_031428855.1 Burkholderiales bacterium
TTCGATCGCGCTCGAAACTCGCGCTCGCCCTGGAGCGCCCTGACGATCCCCTGGCGGAACTGCCGATGACGGTCGAGTCGCGCGAGGTTACGAGCCATGTGGTACTCGTCGGTTATGGCCGCGTGGGCCGGCGTATCGGCGAGGCGCTGGCCGAACACCGGTTGCCGTTCGTCGTGGCGGAGCAGAATCGTGAACTGGTCGAGACCTTGCGCGAACGCGGAATCCATGCCGTCGCCGGCGATGCCTCGGACCCGGCCGTCCTGGTTCAAGCGCATATTGCGCGTGCGCATATGTTGGTGATCGCGGTCCCCGATACGCTGCGTGCGCGTCGCATGATCGAAATCGCGCGCATGCTTAACCCACGGGTCGAGACTTTAGTGCGTACCCATAGCGAAGAAGAGGCGGCGCTGCTGCGGAACGAGAATGCGGGAACGGTATTTCTGGGCGAGCACGAGCTTGCACTCAGCATGACGCGTCATGTGCTGGAAAAAATCGCAGCCAGGTAGGGTGGTGCACGTTGGACGTACACACCATTTTCCAAATAGATCGCCCAACATAGCGTTCGAGATGGACGCGCCAAAAGCGGCGCGCCCCTCAACTTTACGTTGGGCCTCAACAGCCACAGAATCGCGGCTCCTTCGACATGGTGAATTCACAAACCCGCTTTCGCTGCCCGGCCTGTGGCTTCGCAATCTTTAATCGCAGGCTCGCGCAGTGTGAATTCTGCAAGGCAGAGCTACCGGTCAACCTGCTTTTCAACGCCTCGGATTTGGCGCGCCTCCAAGCCGAAGCTGACCGCAACGCGAAAATCAGAAAAGACTTGGCTCGAGAAGCCGAGGCGGAGAAACAAAGAAAACAGCGTAGGCGAGGCGACGGTGGCTGACAACCGTCTAAAGGGCCTGAATTGGCGCCGCCGCGCTCGTGGCCCAGCCTTGGTCGACCCGTGCAGCGGCACAATCTGCGCTACAACCATGACCCAGCACTGCGCAACAACAGGCCGTCGCGAGTTGCTGCCTAACGACTAAGGGTCGCCTCTATTTGTTCATCTGCCTCGGTCAGCGCCACATCGGGCTACGTTCAATACCGATACGGTACCGTGAAAAGCGTAGAGCTGGTCTATCCGGTCGAGCTTGTGCCGCCGAAAGGCCGGTTCTTCTTCAGCAGAACCGATTTCTCAGGCGGCGATGAGAATCGCATCAGATTCAACCACGAAGGGGATGACTACTTTGCGTTCAACAAGACAGTCCGCACAAACTTCAAGGCCGGTGATCCAAATGACCCAAGTGAAAGTGCCGGGATCTTCATTCGTTTAAAGGGTAAGGCAAGACCAGTCCGACGGTGCAGCGACTTCGTTGGCGTGAGCGACATCGCTGTCAAGCACTTTGACCGAGAGTAGCTTGGACGTCCTACTTTCCCCTACCTATCGATCCACACAGACGCGCGCAAACGCCGCGCGCGCTGGAGATTGCGGACGCTAGACGGCCCGATCCTTCCTATTGACGCCATTACGTAATGTATATACACTTTACGTATGGAGTTCACTTGGCACGAAGCAAAGCGCATCAAAAATCTCAAACACCACGGTCTGGATTTTGTTGACGCTTGTCTTGTCTTCGAAGGTGGTACTTACACTTTTGAAGACGACAGGTTCTCCTACGGCGAGCAGCGCTTTGTAACACTCGGGTTGCTTGCCGGTATTCCTGTATCAATCGTTCATACGGAGACCGAACATGAAATCCATGTCATCTCGTTTCGCAAAACAACCAAACGTGAAGCCGGCATCTACTTCAATGAAATCCAAAACTGACTGGACCCGCCTGAAGGCGGGATCCGCACGCATCGCACCGGCTGGCGATCATCCCGAAGCTGACATCCGCCACATTGTGCGCGGGGTGGTACGGCGGGGGTTGCAGCCGCTGGCGTCCAAGTCATCCATTTCGCTGCGAGTCGATCAGGATGTCTTGGAATGGTTCAAGTCCCAGGGCGCGGGTTATCAAACACGTATCAATTCCGTGCTGCGCGCTTTTCGCGATGCCTCGGTCTGACCCTGCGTTCGTTCGGACGCGCTGCGCGCGCCGCACATCTCCACGTTGGGCGTCTGATTTCCCTGTTTCTTTTTGAGCGTCATGGCACCTTCCTTCGCACTTCGCCACTCAGTCCCGCAGCACGCGGCGCAGGCGGCGTGCGGTGCTTGGGTTTTGGCGGTGCCGCTGCCCGCTCAAGTCCATTCCATGCGGTTCTTGGGC
>JANOYK010000562.1:0-1654 GCA_031428855.1 Burkholderiales bacterium
GTCACGCGACAGGTCGGCCCAGATGTCCTGCAACTCGACATGAAAGCGGTGGGCAATGCGGTTGCCGGTCTCCGGCTGATTCAGGGTGACGATGGCGAGCTTGCCTTCTTTTTCAATTTTCAGGCACTCGTAGCGGGAGTAATCGATGGCGCTGATGGACATGATGTGGGGCTTGACCGGGGTGGAAGAAGTGCTTAGCATAAATGGTGCTACCATTAAACGCAAGCGAAACCCAAGCGCCGTTTTTTGAACCAGCGCGCCAGCCGCGGCAATTCCGCTGATCCCTGTTGATCCCGATTGATCTCCGCCGATTCCCTCTGCTGCCTCTGAAATAAATCCTCATGCCCTTCACCGAAGAACAACTCGCCTTCCGCGACAGCGTGCGCCGCATGGTGGACAGACATGTCGCCCCCATCGCCGCCGAAATCGACGAGACCGACCGCTTCCCCGAAGAACTGCTGCCCATCTTCGGTGACATGGGCCTGATGCAGTTGTGGGTGCCCGAGCAATACGGCGGCCCCAACGGCAACCTGACCCTGATGTGTATCGCCCGCGAAGAAATCTCGCGCGTGTCACCCGCTTGCGGCTCCATCGCCGGTCTCAACACCATGTTCATCATGCCGCTGCTGCACTTCGGCTCGGAGGAGCAGCGCCAGCGCTTTCTGCCCATCATCGCCAAGGGCGGGGTGCCGACCGCGATTGCCATCTCCGAGCCGCAAGCTGGCTCAGACGTCAGCGCCATGAGCACGCGCGCGGTGCGTGATGGTGATTCGTATGTCATCAATGGCCGCAAGCAATGGTGCAGCTACGGCGTGGTGGCCGATTTCATCGTGCTGTTCGCCCGCACCAGCGGCACCTCCGGTGCCGAAGGCATCAGCGCCTTCATCCTGGAGCCGAAAAAAATGAAGGGCATCACCTTCGGCCGCCACGAGCGCAAGATGGGCTGGCGTGGTGCGCCCAACACCCCGATTTTTCTCGACGACGTGCGCGTGCCAGCCGAAAATTTGGTGGGCGAAGAGGGTAAGGGTTTCCGCGCCTCTATGCGCGCACTTGATCTGAACCGCCCCACCATCGGCGCGCAAGCCGTTGGCCTTGCTCAGGGCGCGTTGGATGCCTCCGTCGCCTACGCCAAAGAGCGCAAACAATTCAAGCGCAGCATTGCAGAGTTTCAGGGCATTCAATTTATGCTGGCCGACATGTCGATCCAGATCGAAGCGGCGCGCGCGCTGGTCTACGAATGCGCCCGCGCGGGTGACGACGGCGACTACGCGCGCCTCACCGTGCTCGCCAGCCTGGCCAAATGTTTCGCCAGCGATATGGCGATGCAGGTCACCACCGATGCCGTGCAGGTGTTCGGCGGCTACGGCTACACCAAGGATTACCCGGTCGAGCGCATGATGCGTGATGCCAAGCTCGCGCAAATTTTTGAAGGCACCAACCAGATTCAGCGCATGGTGATCGCGCGTCATCTGCTCAAATAAACCCGGCCTCTCAAACCGTCAAGCGGTCAAACAGTCAAGCCATCAAGCGGTCAAACAGTCAAGCCATCAAGCGGTCAAACAGTCAAGCCATCAAGCAGTCAAGGAGAGCAGCATGCAACTATCCTTCGTCGTTAAAACCTGGCTCGCTGTGCTGGCCCCGCTGACCGCCCTGG